>CAMZKJ010000054.1 GCA_947311245.1 uncultured Candidatus Altimarinota bacterium | reverse complement strand
TAATGCCAGCTTTTAAGGTATAAACCCAAATTAATGAAATTGTAACTAAAATTGTAATCCAAAAAGGAATATTAAAAGCATCAAAAAACCCAATTTGAAGAACTCCTGCAACAAGGAATAATCTAAAAGATGCACCTATAACTCTTGATAAAAGAAAAAATGCAGAACCTGTTTTATATGCCCAAAAGCCAAAACGTTTTTCAAGATAAGTATAGATAGTTACCAAATTCATTTTGTAATAAATTGGCATTAAGATAGTTGCTATAACAAAATAACCAACTAAATAACCAAGTACCATTTGAAAATAATAGAAGTTGTTTGTTCCTACCCAACCAGGAACAGAAATAAATGTTACACCTGAAAGTGATGCTCCAATCATACCAAAGGCAACCAAATACCATGGAGATTGCTTATTTGCAGTGAAGAAACTTGCGGTATTACTTTTTCTACCAGTAAAATATGAAACTAAAATTAATAGTCCAAAATATGAGGCAATAACAATAAACACTAAAAATGGGGACATAGAATATTTTTTTTGTAAAAGTATAAATTTTATTCTTGTATTAAATTTTACTTCTTAATTTTAGGGGTATTAAAAATACAAATTGTCATATTAACAAAAAGAGGTTTTGACACGAACAGATAAAAAATTGATAATACAAATTAAGAAAGGAGAAGAACGAGCATTTGATATTTTGTTTAGAAAATATTATGCTCCATTGTCTCGTTTTGCAAAAATGTTTACAAAAGATGAGGAAAATGCTGATGAAGTTGTTCAAGCATTTTTTGTAAAACTTTGGGAGCAAAAAGCAAAGCTTAAAATTACAAGTTCTGTAAAATCATATTTATATACTTCTGTTAGAAACGCATCTTTAAACTTTTTAAAGAAAGAAAAAACTAGAAATATTTATGAAGAAAAAGTTGAAATTGAAACAAATGAAATCACATATACTGAAAACAATAATTTTGTAGAAATTTATGAAAAAGCAGTAAATAAACTTCCTGAAAGAACAAAAGAAGTGTTTATTTTAAGTAAAAATGAAGGTTTAACTTATAATGAAATTGCAGAATATCTGCAAATTACAGCAAAAACTGTTGAAAACAATATGGGGATTGCATTCAGGAAATTACGTGAATATTTATTGCCTTATAAAGATTTAATATATAAATAAAATGTAGAAGACCCTGCAGGTTTTAAAAACCCATAGGGTCTTACAATAAAAATTGAAAAATGAAAGCACAAGATATACCATACAACTTATTTGCAAAGTTTTTTTCAGGAGAAATATCAGAAAAAGAACAAAAAGTTTTGGATAAATTTATTTCGGAAAATCCAGATAATGAAAAGATATTTGAAGAATATCAAATTATCTGGAGCCTGAAAATAAAAGAAGATACTTTTGATAAGAAAACAGAATCTGCATTGCAAACTGTTAAAAACCAATTTTCTGAAAAAGAAAAAATTATTCCTATAAAGAAGAATAAAATATGGATACAAATTGCAGCATCAATAATTATTTTATTAGGAATGTCATATTATTTTTATACTAATTCACAAAGTGAAGATGTGAAAATTACAAGCGTAAGCTCAAATGAAAGTATTAAGCAAATAAAACTTGCAGATGGCACAATTGTTTGGCTAAATAAAAATAGCAAACTTGAATATCCTAAAGAATTTCCAAAAAATAAACGAGTCGTAAAAATGGCAGGCGAGGCATATTTTATTGTTGCACACAATAATCAAAAACCATTTATTGTTAAAACAGAAAACACTCAAGTTGAAGTTCTTGGAACAGAGTTCAATTTAAAATCGTTTGATAATGAGCATGATATAGAAATTGTTCTAAAACAAGGAAAAGTTAAATTTACAGATACGAAAAGTAACATTTCTGAACTTATGAAACCAAACGATAAAATTACTTTAAACAAAAAAGAAAGAAAGTTAAAAAAAGAAACTATTTCAAATACAAACTTTTTATCTTGGAAAACAAAAGAATTAGATTTGAACAATATGACCTTAGAAGAAATTGCAAAAACATTATCTGAATATTATAAAATAGAAGTTAAAGTTAATACTTCTGTTAAAGATTTAACATTTCACTCAAGTTTACCATTTAATAATGCAAAATTGGAGGACATTTTAAAAACAATAAAATTTTCTATGAGAATAAATGAAGATACTATTAATGGGGAAATTATTTTGAAAAGATAATATCGTACAAATTTCAGGAAAAACAGTATAAAACATAAGTGAAAAAAGCCTTTACAGCATTAATATTCCTAATTGTGTATAACACAGCAAATTCCCAAACTGAACTTTTGGAAAAAAGGATTGATGTGCATTGTAAGGAAATGAGAATTTCGGAAATAATTATTCAAATAAGCCGGCAAAATAATATTCGTTTTTCTTATGGACAGCTTAAAGATTTTAATAAAAGCAAATCCGTTTATTTCAAAAATGGAAAGTTAAAATTTATTTTATCAAAGATATTTGATGATACTGACATAAAATATTTAGCATTTTCAGACCAGATAATTCTTATTGAAAGTAAAAATATACCACAAAAAAAAATATTACTTGGGCAAATTGTAGATGCTGAAACAAAAGAAGCAATTCCTTATGCAACAATTATGTTCTTAAAAACAGGCGAAGGCGTTATTTCAGATTATAACGGAAAATTTGAGTTAGAGTTTTACACTAAAAATATTGATACTTTAAAATTTGCATCAATCGGATATGTATCTAGAAAACTTGCCACAAACAAAGTTCTTAAAAGAAATGTTATAAAAGTTACCTTAAAGAAAGACTTAATTAAAGTTCCACAAATTAATATAAAAGCATCGGATTATTATAACAAAACATTTGGGAATAAAGGGCTTGTATCATTAGGGGCTTTGTATATGGATACAAATGGGCAAGAAGTTGCATTATACATAAAAAATAAAGAGAAAAAAGCAGGCTTAATTCATAAAGTGTATTTTAGATTATCAAAAAAAGGAAATATAGATGCTCCTTTCAGAATAAGAATTTACAAACCAGATTCTGAAGGAAAGCCAGGGAAAGATATTTTAAATGAAATTTTGGTTGTAAAACCTGAAACTAAAAAATCGTGGTTTGCAATTGACATTTCAGCTTATGACATTAAATTCCCTCAAGAAGGATTATTTATTTCAATGGGAGGGGTTTTCCCAAATGATTTCAACTTCTATTTTAAAAATGAAGGTTTTGACGATCTATCAAATGAAAGTTCGCCGAATGATTTGAATGGTTTATCTTATGGGCAAAGGTTGTCATACAACAAAAAAGGCAAAAATAACACATGGCATAAATCACTGTCACACAAATGGTTTCAGCTAAAAAAACAAAGGTTTAATGTAATGATTAAAACAAAGATAGTTTACAAAAAATGATATTGATGTGTTGCATTACGTATGAGTAAAATTGCTAAAGCGACAATAAAATAATACAACAATAAAATAATACAACAATGAAAGCATATAAAATATACTTAATTATTACATTTTATATTTTGCTGTATATCACAAACATACAAATAGCAAATGGACAATGTAATGATACACTTGTAAAGCAAGCAATTCTGGAAAGTGGTAATGAAGCAATTTTCCTAAAAGAATTTAAAGTGAAATTTAAAAAAGGAAAAGCAAAACGCCCTGCAAAAGTTGCCAAATATTCGTCATTTTTAAAAGATAGTACGACCTATAGGTTTAATGTTGTAAATGCCAAAGAATATGATGGCAAAGTTATTCTTCAACTTTTTAGAAAAGGAAAATTGTTAGGAAGCACCTTTGATTTTTCGAGTTCAAAATATAATAAATCATTTGATTTTGAATGTAATAAAACTGGAACATACCAAATCTTGATGTCTTTTATTGAGGGAAAAGAGGGTTGTGCTACAGGCATAATGTCCCTTGTAGTTAATGATTCCACCATTATTAATGACAATCAATTTCCCGATGCATTATATGTTGGAATTAATAACCCTTTATATATTGCATATACCAATGAACCCGGGTGTAGTGTACATGTTTTTGCAAACCAAGGAACAATTAAGGGGCAAAAAGGGAAATATGAAATTCGCCCAAAAAAAATAGGGAAATTAACTGTTACTGCACAAACCATTGATAGCATAGGTAATATAAAAGATGAACTAACTAAAGATTTTGAAGTTAAAAACTTACCAATACCATTTGTTAGCATAAATGGAAATACTGGAGGCCTAATTTTAAAGTCAGATTTAATTAATATTCACAAACTTGATTTTCATACAAGCCATATCCCTTCTGAATATAAATATGAAATTATAAGTTTTACCGTTTCAGATAAATTATATGGTATTTCCGGGAAAATTTCAAATGGAGATACTTTTAATTATCAACAAATTAACTTTATTAAAAACCTAAAATCTGGTGATCAATTTTTCATAACAAACATACAAGTTAAAATAGCAAATAATGAAATTATAAAGTTGAAACCATTGGGGTTTATTATTCAATAAAAAAAATCTTAACGGTATGGTTATTGAACAAAATATTAAAACCCAAAATCATGAAAACTCAATTTGTATTTATCCTCTTAATAATTTACACATCTTTTTCTTTTGCACAAAAAGCTCCTTTAAAATGGAAAAAACTTAGCAAAGAAGAAATAGACCTAAAAGTTTATAACAACAACCCAAATATTCCCGCTGTTGTATTTTATGATTATGGACAAATGTATTTTGATATAAATCCTAATGGAAATAATCTTTTTGTTTTCAATAAAAGACATGTTAGGATTAAAATTTTAAATGAGGATGGCTTAAAATATGCAAAAGTTAAGTTTTTTTATAATGATATGAATTGTGAACAATATTCTGGAGAGTTGTCATTTTCAGTAAAAGCTGTTACACATAACTTCCTAGAAAATGGAAAAAGAAAAACTAGCAGATTAAAATATAAAAACATTAAACATTCCGACTCTACAGGTTGTATTAAAATTGCAGAATTTGAATTTCCTGATGTTAAAGTTGGTTCAATTTTAGAATATATAATAACAACTCCGTCATTAAGACTTATAAAACCTAAAACTTGGTATTTTCAATCATCAATTCCTGTTATACATAGTGAATTTAGAGCAAAAATTCCGGAAAATTTCCAATACATATTCTCGATAAAAAACATAAAAGACCTTCCAGTACAAGATTCGTCATATTATGATAGAATTATGACTTACAGGTTTAAATATAATCGGAGATTATACAATTCAACTATAAATTTATCTGGGATTGAATATCGTTTTGTAAATAAATTTATGCCCGTTATATCAAATAAAAAAGATGCAGAAAAAATAAGCATACACCTAAAACGCATAGAAACAGAAGCAAATAATTATGCATGGCAAAAATTAACAAAAGCATTAATGATTACAACTTATCCTGACTATGACAGAAGAACTCCTGGACAAAGAAATATGTTAGTATATCCCGCTGGCTATATAATTTACTATCTTCCAACATGGGAAGAGATGAATGCAAGTCTTTTGTTTGATGAAAAATTTAGTTTAGCAATTGTTAAATATTGGGATTGTGATTCAATTTTACAATCAATAATTACACCTACACAAACAGAGCTTGAAAAAACAGAAGCAATCTACAACTATGTTAAAGCTAACATGAAATGGAACAATGAATATTCTTTATATGCAGATGTTTCTGACAATATGTTAAGAAAGTTATACAGCAAAATGGGTGCAACAATTAAATTACATAATATTGGCAACTATTTTAATGAAGGTAAAGGAACTAGTGCTGAAATAAATTTTGTGTTAATGCACCTTTTAAATAAAGCAAAAATTAAAGTTTACCCTGTTTTAACAAATACTACAGACAATGAAATTATAGACAAATCTGTTTCTGACATTAAACAATTTAAAACAACAATTGCTTTAGTTGAAATTAATGATAAAAAGATACTTTTAGATGCAGCAAACCCTAAAAGCACTTTTAATAAAATAACAGAAAAATTTGACAAAGAGCAAATGTTTATTGTAAGAATGGAAGATTTTGGGTGGTTTGATGAGAAATAATAAAGTCGAACCCTCAAAAAATTGCAAAACAGTTCAAAAATGCAATGCTAATTTTAAATTTATTGCTTAATCCACTTCCCACTCTCAATTTCTTTACCTTCATAAAAATAATTATAAATATAAGCACCACTAGGCAAATCATTCGTATTTATAGGTGTTATTGCTTGAGTAATTTTTTGCATAAAAACATGTTTACCAGAAATATCATAAATTGTAAACTCTCCTCCAATGCGTTGCACAGCTGTTCGAATATTTAATTGTGAATTTCCTGGGTTTGGGTAGAGGATAAGTTCAAGTGCTTTTATTTTTGGTTCTTTTAATGAAACCAGGAGATTGCCTTCGGCATCAACTTTATATAGTGTCAGAAAGAAAACTCACAACTTTTTGAATCTGTATACAAAATTCCAAGTATACTTTACATTCTCTTTTTTTTAATTAATCATAAATTTTATTTTTTCAGAAAATTATACAATTTCCTAAAAATAAGGATGCTCACTTTCCTTTTTATTGGAC
>CAMZKJ010000053.1 GCA_947311245.1 uncultured Candidatus Altimarinota bacterium | reverse complement strand
TTTCGTCGGCTTCAATAATACATACATTTTTCTGAAAATCGAAAGCTCGCATGGCAGCTGAAAAACCTGCAGCACCACTTCCTATTATCACTATATCAAAATCTTTCATTTTTCACTATTTTTTGTAAAGAAAACAAGTTTTTAGATATTTAAGAAAAACTTTCATTTGGTTTTTAAAAAATAGTTTAATATTTTTCATTTTATTCTTTTTTACGATTATTTATTTAGACGTTTTATTATTGATACTTAACAATTTATGTTTTTATCATTGCTTGGAAAATGTATTTTATCATATAATTACATTCATTCATATAATAATGTATAATAATAAAAACAAATGATATACTTTTATATGAAAATAAACTATTAATTAAAAATTAAAAACATGAGAACAAGAATTTCAAAATTAAAGTATTTAATTATTATGATTGTATTTGCAGGATTAGCTTCTTGCGAAGGACCTATCGGACCTATCGGTCCAGCAGGAGCGGATGGAACAGACGGAGTTGCAGGAACAAATGGAACAAATGGAACAAATGGAACAGATGGGACAGATGGAACAGATGGAACAGATGGAACAGATGGTAATGCAAATGTGCAAACTTATGTATATAATAACCCTCAATGGAACACTTCTGGTTTTGGATTAGAAATAGATATGGCAGATGTTTTAACTGATGAGATTTTAGAAAATGATGCAATATTAACATATGCAAAATTTACAGACTATGATATTATTGCATCTTTACCAGGTATGGGATGGACTGGAGATTGGAGAAATTACGGAGTCTATTTTGGAAATTCCGTTTCAACTGACCCTGGAGTTTTTACATTTTCGATGGTATCATATGAATTGGATGGAACATCAACGTCAAATGCTAATTTATCACCTATTGATTGGATAAAAATTGTAATCATTGATTCTTCAAATGTTACAAATGATGGAGCAAAAAGCTTAAATCCTAAACAAGCAATTTATGATGAATTAGAAAATGCAGGTGTAGATGTTAATAACTATCACCAAGTAATGGATTATTATAATTTGGAATATTAATAATTGTTATATTTTAAAGGAAAGCTGTTCGGTTTTAATGAACAGTTTTTTTTAGGTTGTCGAAATAAAATAATTCCAAAGTTTATCATCTGGAGGTTTTGCAATAATTTTAATTACTTCTTTTTTTACGGGGTGAATAAATTCTGTTTTATAGGCATGCAAGCAAATTCCTCCATCAGGATTTGAGCGAGGGAAATTATATTTCATATCTCCCTTAATTTTACAATTAATTTTTGATAGTTGAGCTCTTATTTGATGGTGTCTTCCTGTATGAAGTTGTATTTCAAGTAAAAAGTATTTGTCTGATTTTGCTTTTATTTCATAAGTTAGGCTTGCTTTTTTTGAATCCGAAACTTCTTTATTATTTGCATAAGACTTATTTTGTTTTCTGTTTCTTACCAAATAATGTGTAATTGTATCTTTTGTTTTTGGAGGAGCATTATCAACAATTGCCAAATATGTTTTATGAATTTCTTTTTCAGCAAACATTTTATTTATTCGGGTTAATGCTTTACTAGTTTTTGCAAAAATAACAATACCACTTGTAGGGCGGTCTAATCTGTGTGTTATTCCTAAAAAAACATCTCCAGGTTTATTGTATTTCTCTTTTATATAAGACTTTACATCTTCAGCAAGAGTTCGGTCTCCTGTTTTATCTCCTTGCACAATATCACCATTTTTTTTATTTACTATTATAAGGTGATTGTCTTCATATAACACTTCTATCATTTTAAAATTTTCTATTAGTAAATAATTTGTTAATGTGTTCAATTGTTTTTTTTGTTTCGGTTTTCATTAAAACTAAATGAACATTTTTTTTATCTCCTATTTGGCATTTTTTTTCAGCAATAGTATCCGCATTTATAAATTTTTTATATACGTTTTCATGTTTTTTGGGGAATATGTAAAGGCAAGTTTCAATTTCCATTTCAACAGCAAGTTTTACAGTATGTTGGAGAATGTCAAATAATATTCTGGTGCTTTTTCCGTGTTCTTTAGATGTTGCAATTTTCCACGAATTTCCAAGTTTACCTGTTGAGTTTTGTCTTATTAAATCTGTTTCTTTTTTAAAATATTTGTCAGACGGGAGACCTTGTTTTCCATCAATAGTCATTGAGTTTGTTCCAATAATTTTGCCACCACTCTCAACAATTATCGTTTTTGTATTCTCACTTGTATCTATAAGAGGAAACAAATTGATACTTGTAGGTTTATTGTTTTGCTCAGTTTTAAAATAAGAACTATATGCCAGTTTATGAACTTCATTAAGTCTTTTAAAATCCTTTAGAATGCTAATTTTGTAATTTTTCGGAGTTTTCATAATTTCATTTCGGATTAATAACTATTTCAACACTTGTTCCAATATTTATTGCAGATTCTATTCTAATTTCTCCATTTAATTTCTTCATTAGTTCTTTTGCAATACTCATTCCAATTCCTACACCACGAAAAAGAATTTCATTATTTTCAAATTTCCTAAAATTGTCAAATATATGTGGTAAATCTTCTTCAGAAATTCCCTGACCATTATCAGAAACTTTAAAAATTATCTTATCATCTTTTTTTAAACATTGAAGTTTTATTTCACCTGAGTTTGAAAATTTTATTGCATTATCTATGATGTAATGTAATGCTTTTTGTAAATATTCTTCGTTACTTTTTATTATGTAATTGTCATATTTATTAAACTTAAGAATAGGAATAATCTCTTTACCACTTTTTTTTATTTCTTTTTGTAATAATGAAAAAGTTTCATTAATAAAATCTTTTGTGTGAAATTTTGTTCTTGATATTTTAAAATTCTCAGAATGTAATTTCGAGAGAAATAGAATGTCTTCTATAGTTTTTATAAGAATATTAAAATTATCATCAATTATTTTAAACTCTTTTTCTATTCCCTTATTTTTTTTTGAAAGTATTTCAATAAAACCTTCTACGGCATTTATTGGAGTTCTTATTTCATGGGAAATGTTTAATAAAAAAGATGTCTTTAGCTTATCGCTTTCTTTTGCTTTTTCTAGTGCCTCGTGTAGCGAAATTGTTTTTTCTTTAACTAAATCGTTTAAATGGTTTTGATATACTTTTAGTTCTTCATTGCTATCTTCAAGTTCTTTTTTCTGAACACTTAAAAGATAATTTGCCGTAAATGCTTTAAATCTGAAGTTATTTTGTACTGTATTTATAATAAAACCAACTATAATAAAAATTACAATGTTTATTAGTGAAATTTTTATGTTTGAATTGAAATGCGAATTAAAAAAAACAAACATAATTACAATAAAAGAAAATAATGGAGCTATGTAAATAATAATTGTATTTATTAAGTTGGCTCTTAATTCTAAAGAAAGTATGAAAATTGCTATTAAAATTCCATAAACATTTAAAGAGGTGGGTGTTTCTTCAATATGAATAATAAATTTTGCAAACATCATTAGTAGGATGCTTACAAAAAAGATATTATAAATTAGAGATAAATTTGATTTTCCAATTTTAATTTTGAAATTTCTTAAAATTATTAAACTTAAAGCAATTAAAATGGAAGGTACTCTACTATACATTGCATAAATATTATTCCTTATATAAAAATCTAAAAACATTAGTATAAGAAGTATTCCTATGCCTATGGGCATATAAATATTAATTCTTTTTATTGTAATGTCATTTACATATTTATAATACCTTGCATCTAATATTTTAGGATTTAATTTCATTTATAGAAATAATAAGGATATTAAATAATTTGCATATTAAGACACTTTAAGTTAATATATATTGCAGGAATAAACCGCAAAGCGGTTCAACAATAATAACCGCAGGTATCAACCTGTGGCACAAAGTCCTAATAAT
>CAMZKJ010000052.1 GCA_947311245.1 uncultured Candidatus Altimarinota bacterium | reverse complement strand
GAAAGTGGCGGAATGGTAGACGCGTTAGCTTGAGGGGCTAATAACTGTATTTTTGGTTGTGGAGGTTCAAGTCCTCTCTTTCGCACCATATTTTAGATTTAAATACAACTATGGCATTAAAACAAAATGTATTACGTCTGTATAAAAAAGTAGTAGGTTTCTTATATAGGCATATTACCAAGTTAAAACGGTGGTCTGATATTGAAAAAAATTTATCTGAGGAGGAAAAAGTGATTGAAAAAAAGTTTTTTCTTTCTGTTTTTGTATTCGGATTTTTTGTATTTTCATCTGCTTCAGCATCTAATTATTTAGAAGCTCAGGGGATTTCAACTTGTAATGAAGGAGAAAATTCAGAAGATTGTATAACTATTGGAGGGACTGGTTTTTGGCTGACACCAGAAAATTTATTTGAAAATACGGATTCTGATTATATGCTTGCAGAAGATGGTTTTTTTGCAAAAGCAAGTGTACCAACTACAGAGGGGGTTGATAGAACAGAAATCGCAACCGTTACGCGATATGAAGTGCACTCTGGTGATACAATAGATTTAATTGCATCAAAGTTTAATATTAAGCCCAAAACTATTATTGATAATAACTCTATTAAAAATAAAGAAGTATTGGAAACAGGAGATATCTTAAAAATTCTTCCCGTTGATGGTTATTTGTATACGGTTCGAAGAGGAGATACAATATCAGGAATAGCGAAAAAATTTAAGATTGATCAAGAGGTACTCGTAAAGCAAAATAATTTAGAAGTTCGTGGGTTAAAATCTGGATTTGCGGTTATTTTACCTGGAAAAGAAAAACCTGAGTATGTAGCACCTGTTGTGGTAGCTCCACGATATGTTGCCAGTCGAAAAACAAATAGTACGAGGTATAATGGAAATAAAACAAATACAGCTGTTACGAAAAAGTATACAGCACCACGATCTGGAAAAAAATTTTCTTGGCCGGTTGTAGGTGGAGGAACTATAACTCAGCGATTTCATTATGGGCATTATGGGGTTGATATTTGGGGTCCAAATAAGCCGGGGGTTAAAGCTATTGCTTCGGGAACTGTAATTCGAGCTGCATATAACTGTGCTCCGCGGTCGTATGGGTGTCAAGGTGGGTATGGAAATCTTGTTGTAATAGACCATGGAAATGGGTATAAAGGGTTATATGCGCATAATTCGGTAGTGTATGTTAAGGTGGGGCAAAAAGTTACAGCTGGGCAGGTAATTGCAAAAATGGGAAATTCTGGAAATACAAGAGGTCCAACAGGAATTCATTTGCATTTTGAATTAACATATAATGGGCGAAAAATTAATCCTTTAAGTTATTTATAATATTTGTAATATTTGGAATATATATTATAAAACTTATTTAGTGTTTGTTTAAAAATATGAGTTGTAGATTTTAGGAAATATTGCAATAATTTTATATATATTATTGCAATATTTTTTTTACAATATTATAACTCTATTTATTATTTTTTAATTTACACAATATGTACGCATTAAATAGATCTAAATTCATTGGTTATGTAACAGAAAAACCAGAGCTTCGAACAATTCCAAGTGGAATGGAAGTGTGTGATGTGAATATTCGAGTTATTTCAAAGGTGACAAAAGAAGATGGTTCTTTCTTTGATTCAACATCGTTTCATACTGCAACATTTTGGGGAGGTATTGCAAAAACAGTTGGTTCATATACAAATGCAGGTTCTCAAATTTATATTGAGGGGCGATTAAAAACAGATTCATGGCAAGGGGATGATGGAAAAGCACGGTATAAAACGAAGATTGTTGCAGATGATTTAATTCTTCTTTCTCGGAGAGATGGAGATTATCCAGCATTGCAAAGTAATGTTGTTGGAACGGGGTTAAACGAAGTTGAATTAATAGGAAATATTACAAAAGATATAGATATTCGAGAAACAACAACTGGTCAGTCTGTTGCTTCTACTTCTGTTGCAACAAATCGAAAATGGAAAAATAGACAAACAAATGAGTTTCAAGAAGAGACAGAATTTCATAATATTGTTTTATGGGGAGACTTAGCGAAAGAATCTGCTAAAAATATTTCAAAAGGGTCAAAAGTTTATGTTAAAGGGCGATTGCAAAATAGATCATGGGAAACTCCAGAAGGAGAAAAACGATATACGACAGAAGTTATAGTAGAGTCAATTTCAGCATTGGGGCATGAAGCACCAGTTGCAATGCATTCTGAAAATCATGTTACTCCAGCTGCTGCAACAGCAACTGTTGCAACGGCATCAGTCGCTCCACAATCTGATCCAGTGGAATCGGTTGCAGATGATTTACCAACTATTTCATATGAATCTGATATTAAACCAGAAGATTTACCATTTTAAAATAATTTCTTATAATTGTCTTTGTTTTTTTATTCACAGAAAGTTCTTTATATCTTATGATGTGCAGAACTTTTTTGTTTATTATTCTTTTATATAAAAATATACATGTTTACACAAAAAAAACTTTCAAATGGGTTACAAATTGTGACTTCAAATATTGAGTCTACAAATACTGTAACGCTTCTGATTTTAGTTGGAGCAGGAAGTCGATATGAAACAGAAAAAGAACGAGGGTTGGCTCATTTTCAAGAGCATATGTTTTTTAAAGGCGGGAATCGATTTAAAACCGCAAAAGATGTAGCCGAGGCAATCGACGGTGTTGGTGGTGATTTTAATGCTTTTACGGGGAAAGAATATGTTGGGTATTATGTAAAAGTTGCGAGTGAAAAAAAAGAATTTGCATTTGATGTATTGTCTGACATGCTTTTGAATGCACATTTCCCACAAGAAGAAATAGAAAAAGAACGAGGTGTGATTTTAGAGGAAATGAATATGTATGAAGATATGCCTATTTATAAAATTGGATGGGATTTTGAAGAGCTTATGTTTGGAGAGCATCCAATGGCAAAAGATCAAATTGGAACAGTGGAGTTAATAAAAACAGTGAATCAAGAAGATTTTCAACGGTATAAACAGAAATTGTATACTCCTGATAATATTGTAATTACAGCAACAGGAAATATTACAGAACAAGAAAATTTAGAATTTACAAAAAAATATTTTAATTTTGGAGATAAATTTGAAAAACAAACATGTTTCGCGACTCCTTTTTCTTGGAATGAATTTAATAGTGATGAGTCTAGTAATAAAAGAGTGTTTATTCGAAATAAAAAAACAGAACAAGCGCAGGTGGTAATTGGGTATCCTGGAGTAAATAGAAACGATGAAAGAGGTCCTGCTGTAACATTGCTTTCAGTTATTTTAGGAGGGAATATGTCGTCTCGAATGTTTTCGAGTGTACGAGAAAAAAAAGGGTTGTGTTATTCAATTAGTTCATCGGTTGATGCGTATACAGATTGTGCATTGTTTTCAACACGAGCTGGGGTGACGATAGAAAGAACAAGAGAGGCAATTGAGGCAATTAAAGAGGAATATTCAAAAATTAGTTCAGGTTCTGAACAAATAACAGAAAAAGAGTTAGAGCGAGCAAAAAATTATTATAAAGGGAAATTAACACTTCGCATGGAAGATAGTGAATCGGTTGCAAATTTTTTAGGAACACAATTTGTATTAAAGGATAAGGTTAAGTCTTTGGATGAATATTTCGAATTAATTGAAGCGGTAACAGTAGAAGATGTTTCTGCGGTTGCGAAAGAATTATTTGTGAAAAATAAAATTTCTATGGCGTTGATAGGTCCATTCGAGGGGAAAGAAAAAGAATTGGAAGAAGTTTTACTTGCATAAATAGAGCAAAACACAGTAAGATTATATACGATTATATTTTATACAAATTATGAAAATTACAAGAAAAGATCAAAAAAATTCTATTGTTGAATTAACAGTTGTGTTTGACAAAGCTGAATTTGAAAAAGCTGAAGAAACAGCATTGCGAAAAATTGCTACAACTGTAAAAGTAGACGGTTTTCGAAAAGGACATATTCCTGAAGCTGTAGTTCGAGAAAAAGTAGGAGAAGCTGCAATTAAACAAGAAGCAATGGATATCGCTATATCTAAAGGGTATATGGAGGCGCTACAAAAAGAAAAATTAAATCCATTGGCACAACCAGAAGTGGCAATTGAAAAAATGGATCCATTGGAATTTAAAATTTCTGTTCAGGTTTATCCAGAGGTGAAACTTGGAAAAATTGATACTTCAAAAGTAAAAATTACAGCATCTAAAGTTACAAAAAAAGAGATAGATGAGCAAATTGAAATGATTTGTAATCAATCAGCAGAAAAAACATCAGTTACACGAAAAGCAAAAAAAGGAGATACTGCGGTAATTGATTTTGATGGAAAAAATGCAGATGGAGAAACTCAACCAGGAATGAAAAGTGCTGGTCATCCATTAGAACTGGGATCTGGAGCATTTATTCCAGGGTTTGAAGAAGAGGTGATTGGAATGAAAAAAGGAGAAGAAAAAACATTTCCAATTACATTTCCAAAAGATTATCAATCTACGGATATTGCAGGTAAAGAATTTTTCTTTACAGTTAATGTTCAAGATGTTTTAGAAAAAACACTTCCAAAATTTGATGACGAATTTGCTGTAAAAATTACTGGACAAGAGGGGAAAACAGCAGATGATTTAAAAGAAGAGATTAAAGGTCATTTGAAAAAAAATAAAGACGATGCAAAATATGCAGAGGCTCAAAAAGAACTTTTTGAATTAATTGGAAAAGGAACTACTGCAGAATTACCTCCAATTTTTATTGAGGAAGAAGTGAAAGGAATGATAGATAATATGAAGATGCAAGGTCTTCAGCAAGGTCTTCCATGGGAAAAATATTTAGAAGTTTTGAAAAAAACAGAAGACGAACTTAAAAAAGAAATGCAAAAAGATGCAGAAAAAGCTGTTCTTTCTCGACTTGGATTGCAGGCAATGATTAAAGAAGATTCTGAAATTACAGTTTCTGAAGAAGAAATTGAAACAGAAATTGCATTAGAGTTGGCGAGAATTGATGCTCAAGCTCAACAAAAAGGGGTGAAAAAAGAAGAAATTGAAGCTCGAAAATCTTCATTTCAAAAAGGACATGATGGATGGGCTCAGGTTGAAAATCGGCTTAATATTCGAAAATTCTTTGATAAACATCTTGGAAAAAAAGCATAAAACTATGTATATCAGTTTAGCTTAGTAATAAAAAACAGAATAATTTAATTATTCTGTTTTTTATTTTATCTCTTTACCTCTTTCTTCCGCCTCTTCCGCTTTTAGTGTTGCGTTCGCTGTGGCTATTTTTACTACTGCGTCCGTTTCGTGAAGATTTGTTATTTCTGTCGCTACTTCTTGTTCCTTTCTTGTCTCCACTTCTATTTCCTCTTCCTCCTTTTGATTGAGAGTTTTTAAAGTTTTGACGTTTTCGTGCTGAGTTTGATATTTCATGGGTGGTATGAAAGTCATGCTCTTGGTCAATTTTTATTTTTTTTCCAATCAATTTTTGAATATCGTTTATATATGCTACTTCGGTTGCATCGCAAAATGACAATGCTATCCCTGTGTTTTGAGCACGCCCGGTTCTTCCTATTCGGTGTACATATGTTTCTGGTTCATTTGGAATTTCAAAATTAATGACATGGGAAAGTTGGTCAATATCAATTCCACGTGATGCTAAATCTGTTGCAACAAGCACTTTTATTTTTCCTGATTTAAAATCTTTTAAGGCATTTTGTCGAAAATTTTGTGATTTATTTCCATGAATAGCTGCGGCGCCAACGCCAATTTCATTTACAAAATCTGCAATTTTATTTGCTTTATGTTTTGTTCTTGTGAATACTAATACAGATTTTACTTTTCGGTCGAATAAAATATCTCGTAATAGCTTTTGTTTATTGTTCGTGTCTACCATGAATAATTTTTGAGCAACTGTTTCTGCTGTGGAAGAAATAGGTGCAACTGTTACGCGAATAGGGTCTGTTAGAAGTGATTTAGCGAGGGTTGTAATAGAGTTCGGCATTGTTGCAGAAAAAAACAATGATTGTCTTTTTTCTGGTAATGCTTTAATGATTTTTTTTACATCATGTATAAATCCCATATCAAGCATTCTATCTGCTTCATCAAGAGTGAATATTTTTAAGTTTTTTAGGCTAATAATTTTTTGGTTCATTAGGTCTAAAAGTCGACCAGGTGTTGCTGTTAAAATATCAACACCTCTGTTTAAGGCAATAACTTGAGAGTGTTGTTTTACCCCGCCGAAAATTACGGTATGTTTTAGTCCTGTTCCTTGTGAGTATTCTTTTATGTTTTCATCAATTTGAATGGCAAGTTCGCGTGTTGGAGTTATAATTAAGCATTTAATTCCTTGTTTTTTCCAAGCACTCCAGTCTGATCCATTATTTCCTTTATTTCTTTCTTCTAATAAAATTTGAAGAGTTGGAATTGCAAATGCTGCAGTTTTTCCTGTTCCTGTTTGTGCACATCCTAGTAAATCTTTTCGTTTTAAAATAGGTAATATAGCTTGTTCTTGAATGGGAGTTGGGTGTGTGTATCCTTTTTCTGCAATTGCTTTTTGAATTGTGTTATGAAGTGGTAAATCTGTAAAAATCATATGTGTAGTTATTGTAAAAATGAAGTATGGATCATACGCCGAGTTCTGTTTTTCAGAGAAGAATCTATCTAGTTTTATATTCGCATATAAAATCGAGCAGTGGGTGATAAAAATTTTAATAGTACCATGGAAATTTTTATACACCATCCCACCTTGCTGAAATATTGGGGTTTACCGTTCATCATTATTACTAATGAGAATTTTGCAAATGCAAAACGTTTCATATCCTCAAGCAAATAAATTTGCAAGATTGCTGCGTCTCTGTGGCACTTTCCGTACTTTTTACAAAGCCCCTTCCGTTAGAAGGCAATAGTGGTATCAATCAGCTCGGACGTTCCTTTTGTGTTTATGCACAAATACTTCTCTCACCATACTTCCGTTATATACTATAGAAGTATGGAATATTTAGCAAAGTAGAGTTTTTTTCTTTTTTTGAAAGAAATAGTAAAGGAGGAAATAAAGAATGTATTGAAAAAAAAGTAAAATAAATATAATGTTTGTATACTTATTTTTATAAATATTACAAAAGATATGAAAAGAACTGAAAAATTATCGGTAGAGTTTTCACGGCAAGTTGCATCTGCAATTTCTCAAATCTTTCCAATGCAAGAGAGTGGAGCATTTACAGTACGGAATGTAGAAGTTTTATCTGATTTTTCACAGGCAAGAATTTGGATTTCACGAATTGGCGGAGATCCAGATTTTTTTGAACGATTGGATAAAGCAAAAAATAGAATTGCAAAAGAGGTTTACAGGCATATTAAAATTGTAAAAAGTCCAACTCTTGTATTTCATGAAGATTTTACAGGAGAGCATGCTCAGCATATAGAAACACTTATTAAAAGCTAGATTATACTGTTTATTTAAAAAAATATGCACTGTCCGAAATGTAAAAGTCTAAATACTAAAGTTGTAGATTCACGGTCGGTAGAAGAAAAAAATGTTACACGAAGACGGCGTCAGTGTACTGATTGTTTTGTGCGATTTACTACGTTTGAACGAATAGAAATAATAGATTTAAATGTTTTAAAATCGAATGGTCATAAGGAATTATATGATAGAGAAAAGTTGAAAAGGGGAATTGTTTTATCGTGTGGAAAATTAGATATTACCAATGAAGATATTGATAATATGATTCAAAAGCTAGAGGAAAAATGGGTTTCAGAAAATATTATATCTTCTAAAAAAATTGGAGAAGATATAATGAATGCTTTGCGAAATTTGAATCAAATTGCATATATTCGGTTTGCGAGTGTGTATAGAGATTTTAAAGATGTAGAAGATTTTAAAGATGTATTGGGGAAATTTTTAGAAAAATAATATGCAAGATTGGTTAGCTTTATTGGGATATGTATTTTTGTATACATCTGTTGCTTTTGTAATTGGTTTATTCGTAATGCCATGGTTTATTGCAATTTTACGAAAATATAAAATAGGAAAAAATATTCGTGAAGAATCTTTAGATGGGAAAAAAACAGAATTATTTTCTGCTTTACATGCAAAAAAATCTGGAACTCCAACGATGGGAGGAGTTGCTATTTGGGGGCTTGTACTTGTAGTAGTATTTTTATCACGCTTATTATCTTTTTTTGGTATTGTAGATAGTTCATTATTGCAAAGAAATGAAGTCTATTTACCACTTTTTACACTTGTATTTGTAGGAGTGTTAGGTGCCGTAGATGATTATTTTAATGTAAAAGGAATTGGAAAAACAAAAGGTTTATCGTTTACGCTTCGAAGTTCAATTTTATTATTTTTTGGATTGCTTGGCGGGCTTTGGTTTTATTTAAAGCTTGATTATACTCATATAACAGTTCCATTTTTCGGTTTAATAGAAATGGGGTGGTTGTATGTTCCTTTTTTTATAGGTGTTGTGTTTTTTACATCGAATGCTGTAAATGTTGCAGATGGTTTAGATGGTTTGGCAGGAGGCTTGCTTTTAATGTCATTTTCAGTTTTAGGAATATTGGCAATTATGCGAGAACATGTATTTTTAGGATTGTTTTGTGGTGTGATTGTTGGATCTCTTTTATCATTTTTATGGTATAATGTTCCACCTGCACAGTTTTATATGGGAGATACTGGAGCCTTTTCTTTAGGAGCATGTTTGGCGGTTATTGCATTAATGACAGATCTTGTGTTTGTATTGCCATTTATTGGTTTTATGTTTTTTATGACAATGGGATCAGTTGTGTTACAGCTTTTTTGGAAAAAATATTTGAAAAAAAAATTGTTTTTAATTGCTCCTATTCATCATCATTTTGAACAAAAAGGGTGGAGTGAATCTGCTATTGTTATGCGATTTTGGATTGTTGGGAGTGTGTTTTGTTTGCTTGGATTATTTGTGGGAATATTAGTTTTGGAACAGCAAAAAATTGAAAATATTTATCAAAATCATGAGAAAATAGATGATAGTAAGGTTGTAAAATTTGTTTAAAAATAAAAAAACTATGCTGTATGTTGTTGCAACACCCATTGGAAATTTGTCTGATATGAGTTTTAGAGCTATAGAAACGTTGAAAAATGTGGATATTATTTTGGCAGAAGATACTCGGCAAACAAAAAAATTATTATCGTATTATGAAATAACAGAAAAAGTAGTGTGGTCGTATCATGCGAGAAGCCCACAGAGTTCAACTGATTCTATTGTTGAGTATTTAAAAAATGGAAAAACTATGGCACTGGTTTCTGATGCAGGAACGCCTGCAATTTCTGATCCAGGGGTAAAACTAGTGGCTGATGTGAAAAAAAATGGTCTTCAGGTTTCTCCAATTCCTGGTCCATCTGCATTCATTTCGGCGCTTTCTGCAAGTGGGTTTCCGTCAAATCGATTTGAATTTTTAGGGTTTTTACCACATAAGAAAGGGCGTCAAACATTATTAAAGATGATTGCTGAGCAAACTCATACAATGATTTTTTATGAATCGACGCATAGAATAGAAAAATGTGTTGATCAAATGAATGAATTTTTTCCAGAGAAAAAAATATGTTTAGCTCGTGAGCTTACAAAAATATATGAAGAATTTTTAATTGGAACTCCTGCAGAAATTCAGAAAATATTTTTAGAATTTCCAGAAAAGAAAAAAGGGGAGTTTGTTGTCTTGGTCGCATGAAAAAAATAAAATCCTTACACCTTGCTAAATTTCTTCTGTAGAAGTACAGTGTCTTAGTATTGGTTATTATTATAAGATTATTTCAGAATTTATGTCAGAAGAACAAAAAGTTAAATTTAAAGATCTCGGACTGTCAGAAAATATTTTGGCTGCCGTAGAAAAAAAAGGATTTGAATATGCAAGTCCTATTCAAGCTGGAGTTATTCCATTTTTATTGAAAGGGAATAAAGATATTATTGGGCAAGCTCAAACAGGGACAGGAAAAACAGCGGCATTTGCAATTCCACTTTTAGAGCGATTGGATCCATCAAAAAAAGAGAATCAAGCATTGATTTTAGCACCAACGCGAGAGCTGGCAATTCAAGTAGCAGAAGAAATTAAATCTTTTTCTATGCCAAATTCTCCACAGGTGATGGTTGTGTACGGAGGAAATTCTATTCGAAATGAAGAACAAGCACTTCGAAGAGGTCCACAGATTGTGGTTGGGACACCGGGGAGAATGCAACATCATATTAGAAAAGGAACTATAACAATGGATACTATTAAGTATTTTGTTTTAGATGAGGCTGATGAAATGTTGAATTTTGGGTTCCGAGAAGAAATTGAAGAAATTCTAGGACAAACGCCTCCAGATCGAAGAGTGTTGTTATTTTCTGCAACAATGCCTCAATCAATTTTAGGAATTGTTAAAAATTACCTGAAAGAATATGACATGGTAAAGGTGGCAGCAAAACAAATGGCAAATGAAAATATTACTCAAAAATATTTCTGCGTCAATCAAAGAGATAAATTTGAAGCATTATGCCGAGTTATTGAAATGGAAGAACATTTTTATTCGATTATTTTCTGTCGAACAAAAATGGATACAGATTATGTAGCAAGTAAATTAGCTGCAAAGCATTTACGAGCCGAAGCAATTCATGGAGATATTGAACAAAATCAACGAGAAAAAATTCTTGCTCGATTTAAGTCTGGGAAAATAAATATTCTTGTTGCGACTGATGTAGCAGCACGAGGAATTGATGTAGCAGCATTGAATTATGTAGTAAATTATTCATTACCAGAAAATTACGAAATTTATACACATCGAATTGGGAGAACTGGTCGAGCTGGAAATAAAGGAACGGCAGCAACTTTTATTGCACCAAATGAATATTCTCGGCTTAAATATTTTGAAAAAAATCTGAAAGCAACAATTTCGAAAGGAACAATTCCACAACCAGAAGAAATTATTAAACAAAAAGAAATGCACTTGATAGAACAAGTGGAACATATTGTTAATAATGAGAACTTGAAATCAGTATTGCCACTTGCACAAAAACTTCTTGAAGAAGGAGATATAACAAATGTAGTAGCAGCACTTCTTAAAAATGCATATGGAAATGATTTTGATGTAAAAAGTTATATTCCTATTCGAAATGAAGAACCACGACAAGGTGGAGGAAGAAACGGAGGAGGTCGTGGAGGCTTTCGAGGTGGTAGATCTGGAGGAGGAAGGAATGGAGATAGACGGGGATCTGGTCGTTCGTCTGGAGGAGCAAGAAGAAGTTCAGGAGGAAGTGGATACCGAGGAGGGGGTCGTTCTAGTGGTGGAAAATCTGGAGGAGCAAGTCGATTCGGAGGAAAGAAAATATAATCTAGAATTTTCTTACGGGAAACCTTTACGGTTTCCCTTTTTTGTATATTAAATCGATAATTTTATAAAAATATAATGAGATTAAATAAATATTTAGCATCAAAAAACTATGCATCTCGAAGAGGGGCTGATAAATTAATAGAAGAGGGTGCAGTGAAAATTAATGGGAAAGTTGCAGAAATGGGGCAACAGGTCGATGAAGAAAATGATATTGTGGAAGTTAATCAGCAAATATTAGATAAAACTCATAGTGCTTTGCGATATTTTTTATTAAATAAACCCGTAGGTGTTACATGTTCAACAAAAAAAACAACAGATGATCCAAATATAATTTTAGATTATTTTACTGAAGAAAAGACAGGGGAAAAAAACTTTCCAAATATTTATCCAGTTGGGCGATTAGATAAAGATTCGTGTGGATTAGTATTACTGACAAACGATGGAGATGTAACATTTGAATTAACTCATCCGTCAAAAGAGCATGAAAAAGAGTATTTTGTAGAAATTTGGAATGAATTAACAGATGACATGCTCGAGCGATTACAACGTCCTTTCCATATGTTAGGACAAAAAACACGAAGAGCTCGAGTAGAAAAAACAGGAATGTATACTTTTTTAATAACTCTTCAAGAAGGGAAAAATAGGCAAATTCGAAGAATGGTTCGGGCTATTGGATCTGGTGTGAAAGTTTTACAAAGGGTGAGAATTAATCATTTAGAGTTACCTGATAACTTGCCAGAAGGGGAGTGGGTAGAGGTGAAATATGAAGATATTATGTAGGGATTTATTTTATCCAATTGCTTGATCAAAATCTGAGATTATATCATCTATGTGCTCAAGTCCTAGCGAAACTCTGATTAATCCGGGTGTAACGCCAGCAGATTTTTTCCCTTCTTCTGTTAGTTGCCTATGTGTTGTAGATGCAGGATGTGTAACGATAGTTCGAGAATCTCCTAAATTAGTTTCGTGAAGCGCAATTTTTACTCCTTCTACAAATTTTTCTCCTGCAGGTAGTCCCTCTTTTAATTCAAAAGATAAAATTCCTGGAGCTCCATTTTTAAAATATTTATCAAAATTTTCTTTATACTTAGAGCTTTTTAGAAAAGGTGCAAATACCTTTTTTACTTTTGAATGATTTTCTAAATATTCTGCGAGTTTGATAATATTTTTAGATTGATATTGAACCCGCAAATACACAGTTTCTATTCCTTGGATAATTTGAAATGCATTAAATGGGCTAATGGCAGGTCCATAATCTCTTAGCCCTTCAACTCGTGCTTTAATTGCAAATGCTATATTTCCAAATGGACAATTTTTTCCAAATACATCATTAAATATAAGTCCGTGATATCCTTTTGATGGTTGAGTTAAGCTTGGAAATCTGTTCGTTTTTCCCCAATCAAAATTTCCACCATCAACAATAATTCCTCCTACTGATGTTCCATGTCCTCCTAAATATTTTGTCAAAGAATGCACAATTATATTTGCACCATGTTCAAATGGTTTAAATAAAACAGGACTTGGAACGGTATTATCTACAATTACTGGAATGTGGTATTTTTTTGCAATTGCGGATATTTTATCAAAATCAATAATAGAAAAAGCTGGATTTGAAAGTGTCTCATAGTAAATAGCACGTGTATTATCGTCTATTAGTGTCTCTATTTCTTCTGGTTTATCAGCATTAAAAAATCGAGTATCAATTCCTATTTTTCTGAAAGTAACATCAAATTGTGTATAACTTCCGCCGTATAAATGAGATGCAGAGATAAAATTATCTCCTGCACTGCAAATATTTGTAATGGCTAAAAATTGAGCCGATAATCCAGAAGATAGTGCGAGAGATGCACTTCCACCTTCCAGTGCGGTAACTCGTTTTTCTAAAATATCTTGAGTTGGATTATTTATTCGAGTATAGATATTTCCAAATTCTTCTAAATTAAATAGTTTCGCTGCGTGTTCTGCTGAATCAAAAGTAAATGCTGATGATTGATATATTGGAACTGCTCCTGCGTTATTATGTTCATGTGATTTATATCCTGCATGTACCGCGTCTGTTTGAAAATGTGTCATATTTTTTTAATTAAATAATATTATTTATATAAGGGTATCAAGTGGGTTTTCATATGTATCTATACCTCTTTTATGCGTTAGTTTTTGTCCAGCGTTAAATCCGGTTAACTGATATGTGGCATTAAAAATTCTTGCCCAGATTTTATCTCCTGTGTCTTTCCAGCTTTGAATTACTTCATCAAAAATAGATTCTTCTATTCTTGGTCTATTTTTATTATCATATTTTATTAGTAATAATTCTAATTCTTGCTTTGATATTGTTGCAATTTTTTTTTCGCGTATAAATTCTTCTCTTAATTTTGCAGATTTTATTATTCTTTCTGTAAAATTTTGCATTTGTTTGTATCCTTCTTTTGTAAAATAATTTGGTGGAATTTCAGGAAAAGAAATATTTGTAGAATTTTTATAATACTGTCCTAAGTCTCTTAAATACTCTTTTAAAATATTAAATTTTTGATATTCAGGATGCCCTTGAAATCCAAAGAATAATTCTTTTGGATCATAAAATAAATGAGTTTCGTATTGATTATCAATTTTATTAACACTTGTTATTAAGGGTTTTAATGTTTTATGATTTCTAATATCTTTTGAATTAATTTTATGATTTCTCGCAAAAACTACATTAAATTCTGAATTAAGATTTTTGGTAATAAAATTATTTTCACCTTCTTTTGTAATACGATGAGGATATACTCCTATTAATTTTTTATAATTATTTTTAGTTTTAGTTCTTTCTATGGAAATATTATAAATATTATGCGCAATAACTTGAGATGCCGAACACGATGCAATTTGAGTGGTAACTCCATTTTGTTTTGCCTGTTTATAATTTTTTATAACTTCTTTTGCAATATTGCTATTTGTAAAATTTACTGCATTTCCATTTTCAAGAATATCATTATATCCTGATTGAATAAGAATGTCGCATTGTTTTAAATTTTCTGTAGTTATGTCACTATAATGAGATTGTATGTAATTTCTTATTTCTTTGCTTCGTATGATAGAATTTTCTTTTAAAAAAATAATTTCAAATTGTAAAACTCCTGATGCTTCTATTATTGGGATAATAAAATCTTGCTCTGTCGCAATAAATGCTTTATCTGGCATATAATTTATAAATCCTATTCGTAAAGGTCTAATATCTTGATATTTTGCATTTTCTTTGCTTATAGAAAATACATTTTCTTTTAACCATTTTGGGCTATTACTGTGTGAAATAACTGGCATATAATTGTTTCGTTATATAATAATAAAATGTATAAATAAAAAAACTCCACTCTTACGAGTGAAGTTTTTTGAAATATTTTTTAATGTAAATAATTTAATTCAAAAAAGTTCCTCGCAATTGCGAAGTCATCATTTGCATCATAACAGTAGATACGACCAATGCTGTGTTTTTTTGAATTGTCATAATTTTAAATTTTTTAAGATTTCAGTATAAAAAATCTATTTAAATGATTTCACAAACTATTGTTATTTGTCAAAAGTTATTTTTTTGATAATATTACAGTAATTCAATATTTAATTATAAAACAATGTCATCAACTCCAATAAATCCTCAATTTGCACGAATCCAAAAAGAAGGATCTCGAATTGTTGCAAGTGGTCATCATATGTTACCAGCTGCGAGTTTAATTAAAGCTTCTGGAACTATAAAAAAAATTTCTGATAGAAAGAAGAAATTTGTAACAATTGTAAACTCATTTACGACTCAAATTCCAGGACATGCACATCTTGATAAATTAGGATATGCACTAAAAGAGCATTTAGAAGAAGCAGGGTTTAATGTATGGTATGCCAATGTAGGAGGCGCGGTATGTGATGGAATTGCAATGGGACACGATGGAATGAAATATTCTCTTGCAAGTCGAGAGTTAATTACTGATCAAGTAGAGACAATTGTTGGAGCACATCCTTGTGATGCGTGGATAGGAATTGGGAACTGTGACAAAATTGTACCAGGAATGCTAAACGCTATGGTACGAATGAATATTCCGAGTGTATATGTTTCGGGAGGAGCAATGCTTGCAGGAAAAGGAGATAGTGATTTAAATACTGTTTTTGAGGCAGTAGGAGAATTTTCTGGAGGTGGAATAACTGAGGAAAAACTGGAAAAAATTACAAATGAAGCATGTGAAACCTGTGGAAGCTGTTCGGGAATGTTCACTGCAAATTCAATGAACTGTTTAGCAGAAGCAATTGGATTGGCTCTTCCGGGAAATGGAACTATTCCTGCAGCACACTGGATTGATGAAGAAGCTCGAACATGGGAAATAAATCCTGATAGAAAAGCATTGTTTGCACAAATTCCAAAAGTATTGGAACGGGTTATTAATGAGAAAATTCTTCCGTGTGATATCGTTACTCAAAAAAATATTGATAACGGATTTATTTTAGATTTGGCAATGGGAGGATCAACCAATACTATTTTGCATACACTCGCATTAGCACACGAAGCAGGAGTGAAATACGATTTACAACGATTAAATGAACTTGCAAAAATCACTCCAAATGTGTGTAAAGTTTCGCCTTCTCGTCCAAATATTCATATTGAAGATGTTCATAAAGTAGGAGGAATTCCTGCTATTTTAAAGGCGGTAACAACTTATAATAAAACAACATTAGATCTTGATGCTCCTACTGTAACAGGAACACTTGGAGATTTGATAGCACCTGCACCAGATGCTGATGGAGATATTATTAGAATAGGAGATGAAGCATTTTCTCAGGAAGGAGGGCTTTCAGTTTTATTCGGAAATATCGCTCCAAAAGGAAGTGTTGTAAAAGTAGCAGGAGTAGAAAAAGGTATGGAAGTTTTTTCTGGACCAGCAAAAGTATTCACCTCTCAAGAAGAAACCCTAAAAGCTGTTTTAGGAGGAGATGTAGTGGATGGAGATGTAGTAGTGATTATGTATGAGGGACCAAAAGGAGGGCCTGGAATGCAAGAAATGTTAGCTCCAACGGCAGCGATTAAAGGACGAGGAATTAAAGCTGCGTTGATAACAGACGGAAGATTTTCTGGAGCAACACGAGGAATGTGTATTGGGCATATTTCTCCAGAAGCTGCTGCAGGAGGACCAATTAGAGCAATTCAAAGTGGAGATATTATAGAAATTGATTCTCTCAAGCGAACAATAAATGTAAAACTTTCTGATCAAGAAATTTCTGATAGACTTGCAAAACTTCCAAAATTTGAACCAAAGATTAAAAAAGGATGGTTAGGACGATATGCAATAAATGTTACGAGTGCAGATACAGGAGCGGTTATGGAGAATAGTTTGTAAAAATAAGAAAATCAGAAAATAAGAGAAGAGTAAAGCAAAGATGTATTTATACAAAAACACGAATAGACTATTTTTAAATATATATGTATTAAAAAATAGTCTATTTTGTATATAATTTAATATAAATATATTAATTTTTAATTGACTTGTAAAAAAATAAAGAGCAGTATGTGTTCAGATTTAATACATATATACTCTTTTTTAATATATTTATGTCATTCACAACAGATATATCACTTCGAGAACATTTATCTCTGTCATATAAAGAGATTGAAGAATTCAACTTGTCTATAAAAAAAGAACAAGTAGAAGGGATAAAATTAAAAAATGATCCAAAATATTTTGAAAATAAAATTATAAAATATTTAAGAGAAGAAAAAAGAATAAAAGCAGTTACTGTTGCATTTTCAGATATTGAAGGAAAGTTACAAATGTTAGATTACGATAAAACATTTTTTATAGATTCAATAGAAAATTTAACATTTGATGGTTCGTCTATCACAGGGTTTACAGAATTAGGATCGTCTGATTTACGACTTGTTCCAGATTTTGGGTCATTTAGAATTTTACCTTCTGATATTTTTGGTTCAGGAAAAGTGTTGCTTTTTGCAAATGTAAAAAATATAGATGGAAGTCAATTTTCTGCTGATTTTAGAGGGCGATTACAAGAGGAGCTGATTGCAATAAAAAAATCTGATAATTTTGATTTTTTAGTTGCTCCAGAAGTAGAAGGGTTTTTATTGAAAGGAGTAGATGCAGAGCAGCATTATGCTGATATCAATTCAAGTGGATTTGAAGTTGCAACCATGGGAGGATATTTTAATGCACTTCCGCAAGATGATTTACGAAAATTTATAGATACTGTGGCAGAGGTACAAAGAGCTATGGGATTTGAAAATGAAAAAGATCATGGAGAAGTAGCACCGAGCCAATTTGAAATAAATTTTAAATATACAAATGCATTGATTACTGGAGATCAAATTTTATTGTATAAATTGGTCGCACGACAAGTCGCGAAGTTAATGGGATTTACTGCATCGTTTTTACCAAAACCAGTTGCAGGAATAAATGGATCTGGAATGCATATGAATATGAGTATTGCAAAAAATGGAGAAAATATTTTTTATAAAAAAGGAGGAGAAGATAATTTGTCTGAATTTGGACAAAATTTTTGTACAGGAGTTTTACATCGCGCAAAGGAAATGAATGCACTGTATTGTCCGTCTGTAAATTCGTATAGACGACTTGATCCAAATTTTGAAGCACCAAATGCTATTCAAAAATCAGCACGAGATCGTGGGTCAATAATACGAATTCCATTGGCAAATGCGAAATCTTCAAGAATTGAGTTACGACCCGTTTCTCCTGATGCAAATCCGTATATTGTGATGTTTGCTCTTTTGAAAACAGGGTTAGATGGCGTAAATTCTAGTAATGCGGAACGAAAAGATATGATTGATTTTAGACAACGAAAACCGATTAAAAAGTTGTATGAAAATTTTCACGAATCTATTGCAGGGTTTAAAGCTTCAAAATATTTACAAGCATTACTAGGAGAAGAGGTGCATAATAAATATTTTGAAATTAAAAAAGAGGTAATAGAAAGGTCTCCAAAACGACTTGGTAATACTATTAAAACAGATGAAATTATTTTTCATCATGAGGTAACAAATCAAATTCTTTGGAATAAGTTTTAAAAAATATGTACATTGTTGTTTAAGGAAGAGTATGATTCTATTGAATCTTCTCTTCTTTTTTTTATATAGAATTTATGGCTAAAAATTTAACTCAATACCTCTGTCAAGAATGTGGAGATGTTCACTCGAAATGGGCTGGGCAGTGTCCTTCTTGTAAAGAGTGGAATACATTAAAGGAGTATAAAGAAGTGAAAATTTCTAAAAAAACCCAAGAAAAATTAGGACATAAAATTTCTAATGGGGGACAAGGAGAATTGAAAAAAAAATTATTATCACCTATAGATATTATAAAGAATGGGTCGAATAATACGAATGCTGAAAATAATAGTATAAGAATACAAACCGATATCTCAGAATTGGATAGGGTATTGGGAAATGGGTTTTTTAAAGGAAGTATTACTCTCTTAACGGGAGACCCAGGTATTGGAAAATCGACACTGTCGCTACAAGCATGTTTAGCAATTGCACATAAAATTCCAGAAAAAAAAGTGGTGATTATTTCTGGAGAAGAATCTGAAAGTCAAATTACAGATCGCTTGTATAGAATTACTAAAAATCCACCAAAAAATTTATTTTTACTTTCTGAAAGTATTTTGGAAACAGCAATTTCAAGTCTCGACTTAGAAAATACAGGCTTTATTTTATTTGATTCGGTGCAAACATTGGCATCTATTGAAATTGAGTCCTTATCTGGTTCTGTTACGCAAAATGTGGCGGTTACAGAAAGAATTATGTTGCTTTCGAAAAAATATAATATTCCAACTGTTTTAATTGGTCATGTAACAAAAACTGGAGAAATGGCAGGTCCACAAACGATGGCACATTTGGTTGATACCATGTTGCACCTTGAAGGTGAGGGAGGAAGTGATTTTAGAATTTTAAAATCACGAAAAAATCGATTTGGAGATGTTTCAGAAATTGGGGTTTTTTCTATGTATGCATCAGGAATGAAAGAGGTAAAAAATCCATCTGCAACATTTTTATCTGGGCGATTACCAGGTGCGATAGGAAGTGCTATTTATGTAGGAGTAGAAGGTTCTCGTCCATTTTTAATAGAAATTCAGGCATTAAATAATCCTACGGCATTTGGATATCCAAAGCGATCAAATAGTGGATTTGACTCAAATCGATTAGAAATTTTATTAGCAGTTATTTCGCGATACACATCTATAAAACTTGAAAACGATGATATATTTATAAATATTGTTGGAGGCTTAAAAATAAAAGAAAGATCAGCCGATTTAGCAATAGTTGCTTCATTGTTGTCATCAAAAAAGAAGAAACCTCTGTCTGATAAAACGGTATTTTTTGGAGAAATTGGGCTTTCTGGGGAAATTCGTGCAGTGAATAATATTGCAAAACGCTTGCAAGAGGCTTATAAATTAGGCTTTACAAAAGCGATTATTCCCAAAATAACAAAGGTGAGCTATGATAATATAGTCCATGAGTTATCAGAAAAAAAAATCATTATAACTCCAAATAAAAGTGATATACAATTGGTTCAAGTAACTACTGTTTCTGAATTAGAAAAATTACTGTAAATAAAAGCTTGTTATTTTTATAAAAATATTGTAAAATAATATGAAGTATTTTACTGAAATACCAATATTTATTTATATACACAATGTTAGACGTATTTTTACAGGCAGTACATTATCCAACAGAATTTTTTATTTGTATTGCAATTGCAATTTTTCCCATTGGAATTTGGATGGCAATTTTTTTAAACAAATCAGAAAAAAATCCTTTTCATATTTTGCTTACATTTATTTTTGGAATGATGTCGGCAGGGGTGATTTTATTATACCAATCTTTTTGGGGAGACGAACCATTAAATTTTATATTTTTTGGAATAGAGGCATATAATTTTAAAGCAAATATTGCATCTCTTTTTGTTGGAGCTGTGTTAATTTCCTTTGTAACATATATGGCTGTTGGATTTTTAGAAGAGCTTTTAAAACATTATGCAGTGGTAAAAGCTGATAAAAATATTATTTCGAGTGTAGATGAGGCTATTGAGCTCTCTATTATTGCAGCTTTAGGGTTTGCATTTCTTGAGAATATTGCATATTTCTATAGAGAATTTTTAGGAGGGGGAATGAGTCCAGAATTTTGGACATTGGCTATTCAGCGTTCTATTTTTGTTGTGTTTGTTCATATTATTTGCTCTGCTCTGTATGGGTACTATTATGGAATGGGGATTTTTGCAAAACCATATATGCAATATAAATTTTCACAAAATAAAAAAACTTTTTGGTTTGCAGATTTTTTACATAAAATTTTTCATTTGAAGAGGTCTCAGGTTTTTCGAGAGCGAATGATGATGACAGGATTAATAGTAGCAACTGTATTGCATGGGTTATATGACTTCGCTATGCATCAAAATCCAATATTGCATTTTGGAGGAACTGCAGTACAGCTTCATGTGATTTTATTACCTGTGATGCTTGTCGGTGGAATATTATTCCTTACTTTTTTATTGCAAAAAAAAGCAAACATGGAAGAGTTTGGGACGTTAGAGATTGAATATGTCTATAAGAGAATAGATGAACAAGAAATTCAAGAGGTGTATAATATACAGCCAAGGTTATCGAGATTTCATAAAGTTCAAGCGGTTTAATATAGAATCTATTATTTTTTTTGTGATAAAATAACACCACCAAGTCCAAATATAAAAATAATAAAGAGTGAGTAATAAAGCGAGTTTATGAAAAAACTTTGGGCAAAAAATCCAAGAAAACTTGCTAAAAATCCAACGGTTACTCCGTATAAAATAGTATTATATTCATTTGAATTGGTACTATTTTTATATTCTCTCGATTTCCATAAAAGTTTTACAGCGAAACGAAAATAGAAAAATAAAAAAGCTATTAGTCCAAATATTCCAGATGTTACAAGGGTTGTTAATAGTGAACTATCGAATCCTCCAGAAGAATGAATATTTTTTGTTTTATGTAATCGAATAGTATTGAATCCAATTCCTGTCCAAAAATTTTCTTTGGAAAGTTGTAAACCTTCTTGCCAATTTTCTACTCTTAATCGTGCTGTGGGGTCTGCTACAAACATTGAATCGGTTTCTGTAAGAGACACAGCAGAGTTTATTCCATCAGTGATTCGTTCAGTGGCTCGTGGTGAAAAGGGGAGGAGTAAAATTATTACTAAAGAAAGAGTGATTAATAAACCTCGAAAGTAAATAATTCCGAGTATAAATGTTGGGATTATAAATGCGAGAAGTGCAGAACGTGAATAGGTAAGAAGTAATGCTATAAGGAGTGTAAAGGTGATGAATATGAAAATTCCGGTAATTTTTTTGTTATAAAATTGTATAAAATTACTTTTATTTTGTGAAAAATTAAACGATAAAATTGGATATTTTTTTGTGTATACTCCAAAAATTCCAGCTAAAAGAGAAAGAATGAAAGAGAAAAAACTTCCTAAAAAATTGGGGTCAAACCATGTTGAAAGCAGTCTTCCAATATGAGGATCCCATCCTTTTTCTGCCATGGCTCGAAAATCAGGATACATATATAATTGTACAAACCCAATACAGCTAAGTATGAGAGCTATGAATAGTAAAATTTTAATAAAAAATATTTTATCTTTTGTTTTTTTATTATGCGAATATTCGTGGTAAATAATTACTGAAAATAAGAATAAAAAAGTGTAGCGAAATAGGTAGAATCCACTGGTTAAAAATTCTGTAATTGTAATATTAATTCCTGCAATGCAGAGAGAAATACAGAAAATAATTAAGAGTAATAATCCTTCAAAAAATAATGGAAATTGCTTGAGTTCTGTCCAAATATTTTTTTTCTGAACAACAATTTTTATGCACCATGTAAAAAATAAAATAGGAAGAAATATATCTAAAAATAAAATTGCTCCACCTGCAATTTCAAATCGAAGAAATTGTCCAAAAAGAGTTGAAAGAAACGCTATTAAAATTCCGTAATATATCATTGTGGTGGGAGAACAGTATTATTTAATTCGAGATTTAAATTTTGCAACAATTTCAGTAAGTGTAATTTCTTTTTCTGAAAGTAAAACCATCATATGAAAAAGTAAATCTGCAAATTCTCCAATAAATTCTTCTTTGTTATCATTTTTTGCAGCAATAACAGTTTCTACTGCTTCTTCTCCTACTTTTTGAATAATACGGTCTAATCCTTCTTTATATAATGATGCAACATATGAACCTTCTGGGGCATCATTTTTTCGTGATAAAACGGTTTCATATACTCCCCATAATAATTCTGCATCTGTTGTGTCTTTATTATTGAAAAAACACGAATCGCTTCCTGTATGGCAGGTTGGCCCATTTGGTGTGCAAATATAGAGAAGCGTATCTTTATCGCAATCGTATTTAATAGATTCAATTTTTAAGGTATTTCCAGATTCTTCACCTTTTATCCATAATTTATTTTTTGATCGAGAAAAAAAAGTAGCATTTCGTGTTTCTTTCGATTTTTCGTATGATTCTTCAGAAGAAAAGCCGAGCATTAAAATTTTCCCACTGGTTTTATTTTGAATAATTGTTGGAATAAG
>CAMZKJ010000051.1 GCA_947311245.1 uncultured Candidatus Altimarinota bacterium | reverse complement strand
TTTTTCTTTTTCTTGTTCTTCTTGTTCTTTTTTTCTTCTGGCTTTAGTTTCTTCTTCTTTTTTTAATTTTTCAGAAATATCAGATTGTAAGTTTTGTTGAATATCTTGTGAATTTGTTTGTAATTTTTGATTTGATGATTGTTTTGTGATATTTGGAATATTGTTATTACTAGAGTCTTGAATTTGTATATGGAAAAATGTTGAAAGTTTTTCTTTTCGAATATCTGATAATAACTTTGTAAATAAATGAAATGCTTCTTTTTTATATTCCATTAAAGGGTCTCGTTGTCCGTATCCTTGTAAAGATACTTGTTCTTTTAAGTCTGTAATAGATTGTAAGTGTTCAACAAATAATAAATCTGTAGCGCGAAGAGAAATTTGTTTTAATGCTTTTTCAAGTGATTCATTATTTATAAATAATTTTATTTTATTTGTATAAACTTCTGTTAAATAATTTGTTGCAATAATTTTAATTTCATCTGTTGAGTCGGCATCTTTTAACATTTGTGCGTTAAATTTTTCTTCATCTTTGTGAAAAGAGGAAATATCTTCATAAATTTCTTTTGTATCCCATTTATGACTACCTCTATTTGCTGTATGTACATCTACTATATTTATGACTTCTTCACGAATCATTTCTAAAAATTCTCCAGATACATTGCTATTTCCTAGTAAAGCTTTTCGTTTTCCATAAATAATTTCTCGCTGTTTATTCAGGATATTATCATATTGCAGTACATGTTTTCGTCTATCAAAATGAGAACCTTCTACTCGTTTTTGAGCATTTTCAATTCCTCGTGTAATAAACCCATTTTCAATTGGCATGTCGTCTGGAATATTTAAGCTATTCATCATAGAAATCATTCGATCTCCTCCAAAAATACGCATTAAGCTATCTTCTAAAGAGACAAAGAATTGTGTTTCTCCACGGTCTCCTTGTCGTCCAGATCGTCCTCGTAACTGGTTATCAATTCGTCGTGATTCATGTCGTTCAGAACCAAGAATAAAGAGCCCTCCTAATTCTTCAACACCTTCACCCAGTTTAATATCTGTTCCTCGCCCAGCCATATTTGTTGCAATTGTAATAGCATTTTTTTGTCCAGCATTTACAATGATTTCGGCTTCTCTTTCATGTTGTTTTGCATTTAATACTTCGTGTGTAATTCCTGATTTTTTTAAAACATTTGAAAGTTGTTCAGATTTTTCAATAGATGCTGTTCCAATTAATACAGGTTGACCAGTTTTTTGTTTTTCTTTTACTAGTTCTGCAATTGCACTAAATTTTCCTGCTTCCGATTTGTATACAACATCAGAATGATCGATTCGTTGAATAGGTCTATTTGTTGGAATTGGTAAAACCGCAAGTGAATAAATATTTGCAAACTCTTCTTCTTCTGTTTCGGCTGTTCCCGTCATTCCAGCTAAATGAGAATATAATCTGAAATAGTTTTGAAAGGTGATAGACGCCATTGTTTTTGACTGTTGTTTAATTTCAACATTTTCTTTTGCTTCTAACGCTTGATGCAACCCTGCAGAAAATCTTCGCCCTGGCATTAATCGTCCAGTAAATTCATCGACAATAACAACTCCATGTTCTGGGTGAACAACATAATCAGTATCTTTTTTGAAACATGCATGTGCCTTTAAGGCTTGTTCAATATGATGTACTTCTTTGAATCCTCGTTCTGTGTAAATATTTTTCACACCTAATAATTCTTCCATTTTGCTAATTCCTTCTTCTGTAAGAATTGCAGATTTTTGTTTTTCGTCAATTGTGTAATGTTCTCCTTCTGTAAGATGTGAAATTAACTTGGCATATAATCCGTATTTTTCAATTGATTCACCACTTGGTGCAGAGATAATTAATGGAGTTCGTGACTCATCAATTAAAATAGAATCAACTTCATCTATTAGGGCAAAATATAAATCTCTTTGTACTACATTTTTTTCATCTTGTGCCATGTTATCTCGAAGATAATCGAATCCAAATTCATTATTTGTTCCGTATGTAATATCTGCTTGATAAATATTTTTTCGTTCTTCTGGAGTTGTTTCATTAATAATAACACCTGTAGAAAGTCCTAATGTTTCAAAGAGGGGAAGGTTAGTTTGAACATCTCTTTGTGCTAAATAATCATTTACGGTAACGACATGAACACCTTTTTGTACCAATCCTGCGACAGATGCTGCTAATCCAGCAACGAGTGTTTTTCCTTCTCCGGTTCTCATCTCAGCAATTTTCCCTTCTAAAAGTGCCAATGCTCCAACAAGTTGTACATCATATGGAATCATATTCCATGTTTCTTCGCGTCCCATTACTTCATATTTTTCACCGACAAGTCTTCGACATGCGTGCATAGTAACAGCAAGCATATGTACTAAAATTTCTTGAGATTCATGAAAATCTTTTCCTTTTAATTGAGTAATTTCTTGGCTCCATTCAATATCTGAAAGAGTTTGTAAATGCTCTTCTCTTGTTTTAATTTTTGTTACAATTTTGTTTAATCGTTTTAAATCGGCTGATTTAGGATCTCCTAAAAAAAGTTTTTCTATCCAAGAATTTAAGAGCATTGTGTTTTTATTAAAGATTATTTTATATAAATAAATTCATGTAATTGTATAATATTTTAGAGTAAAAAAAAACTATATTCCGTGAATATAGCGAAAAATGAGATGAATTTTAATTTTTTTGTTTTGTAACTATACTTTAAAAATCTGTAATGCATTTGCAGCAGCAGCTTGTTCTGCATCTTGTTTTGAATTTCCAGATCCTTCTGCAATTTTTGTTTCTTTTAGGTATACAGCCATTCTAAATGTTTTTGCATGGTCAGGACCAGTAGACGCAATGAGTTCGTAGTGTGGGGTAATTGATTTTTCTGCTTGAGCCCATTCTTGAAAACGGCTTTTTGGACCAATATAGTTTTTTTTACTTTCGGTTTGTACTATTTCTGGAAATAAAAATTCTGTTAAAAATTTTTTCGTTTCCCGCAATCCTCGGTCTAAATATACGGCACCGAGTAATGCTTCAATGGTATTTGCTAAAATATAATCTTTTTTATGGCCGTTTCGTTCTCCTTTTGAGAGTTGTATCATTGATCCAAGTTGTATTTTTTTTGCAAGATTTGCTAGTGATTCTTTTCGAACTGCAGAGCTTCGTAATGCAGTCATAACTCCTTCTTGTAATTTTGGAAATGTTTTATATAAAAATTCTGTTACTAAAAGCTCGAGAACTGCATCTCCTAAAAATTCAAGTCGTTCATTATTTGTTACTTTTTTTTCATTTCCAAAACTTTTATGCGTAAATGCTGTTTCGTATAACGAAATATTTTTGGGTTGAATATTAATGCTTGATAAAAAATTTGTAATATTCTCAGTCATAATTTTATAAGATAATATACTCAGATGTATCTGATGGAAGTGATGTTTTTGTTACTGAATAATTTTTCGTTTCTTGAAACGGATATGAAAATTCTTTTAAAACATGTTCAGTTATTCCTTTTGTAGAAATTAATACTCGAGGGTCTACTTTTTCTATAAGTTTTTTTAAATCTGATTTCTTTAATCCGGTTTCTGTTCCGTCTTCATTTTGTGCTGATTTTTCAATAATTAAAATATCAGTATTTCCAAATGCTTTTACAAGTTCATCTGTAACTTCGCTAATTCCTTCATCGTTAAAACAAACGAACCGAACGCCTTCTACAAAAATTTTTCCAAGAGAATATTTTCCTATTGGTTTTGATAAAAAGAAAGAAGTTTCTTTCATTTCATATTCTCCAGCCCAGTGAAAAAGCCCATCTTTATCTGTTTTTTGTTCTGATAGAAATATTTGCATATCTCCAGCATCTATATTAATTCCTATTTTATTTTTTTTTGTTTGCAAAATATATGCAATTCCTTCGTCTTTAGATGAATCTCGTGTTAATTTCATAGAAAACATATGTAAAATTTTTCTTCTTTCTTCAAAATAATTCTATCATACTTTTTATTATATGGTACTATTTATTCAAAATATGTATGAATATTTCGGTTTATTCACTATTTATTTAATATTTATATAGAATTATGAATTTTTTTGCAGATATTACAGAACGTACAAAATGTATTCTGAAAACAATTTCAGATTTTCCACATGCAAAACTTGTGCTTGCAACAAAAACACATTCTGAATTTTATGTATTAAATAGTGCGTTATGTTGTGATAAAAATATAATTATTGCAGAAAATAGAATTCAAGAAGCAGAAGAAAAATTGGAAGTATTACGGAAATTTCCTCATAAAAAACATTTTATTGGAACATTACAATCGAATAAAGTAAAAAAAGCAGTGCAAATGTTCGATTGCATAGAAACGGTAGATTCACTTAAATTGCTCTTAAAAATAAATAGAATAGCAGGGGAGTTAGGAAAAAATATAGAAATCTTTTTAAATATAAATATTTCTAAAGATGAAAATAAATCTGGAATTTCTCCAGAACAGATCGATAATTTTATTTTAGAAGTTCTTACTAATATACATTCTAAAAATATAAATAAAAATAATGTAAAAATATCTGGATTATTTACTATCTTAAAAAATAATTTATCAGATGAAAAAAAACATGAATATTATGCAGAAATGAAAAAAATACAAATAAAATTACAAAAAAAAATACCCTCAATAACAGAGTTATCAATGGGAATGAGCGGTGATTATCTTATTGCGTTGGAAGAAGGTGCAACTCTTGTACGAATTGGTCGTGGTATTTTTGGAGAAAGAAAAACTCTATAATTATGTATCAAAAAAATAGACCTACAAAAGTAGAAATTTAATAGGTCTATTAGAGAAATGTTTATTTTTTCTGCCGTCATTCTATCTACAAAAGTAGAAATTTAATAGGTCTATTAGAGATCCATAATTTCCTCAATTTCCAAATCAATCTACAAAAGTAGAAATTTAATAGGTCTATTAGAGAATTTTCTTATATAAATTTGCCCGTCTTATCTACAAAAGTAGAAATTTAATAGGTCTATTAGAG
>CAMZKJ010000050.1 GCA_947311245.1 uncultured Candidatus Altimarinota bacterium | reverse complement strand
TTTCATACTACTAATTAGCATCAAAATATGTCCTCCCATTTTTCATATATACTTTTCCTGTCTTTTTTAACTCTTGCCAAATATAATCCCCTCCACGAGTCGAGATATTTCCCATATTATCAAACCGTGTTTTAGTCGTGTTTTTTGACATAACAATGGGTAATTTGAATTTTTTTGACAATGCTACATACAATGCTGTTGTATACCCTTTTCCTTTTACAGATCGTGGCATCCACATACTAAGAGCACCATCTTTTACCATCACCCCAACAGATCGTAATACTCCATTTTTTCCCGATAAAAAATATTCTTCATATCCATTAAAAGGAGGGCTTTCACTTTTTATAATTTTTAATCCATCTCTCTTTATTATCTCTAGAATTCCATCAATCGTATATCTTTCATAATGAAGTTTTTCTAATCGTGCCTTTCTTAATTCTTTTTGCATTTTTAATTTTTGTAGAGCCTTTGGCCTCCTTATAATCTTTTTCATAACCCGCCCCATAGAATCTAAATGAGGTTTTAACGAAGCATCATAAACACTTTTTGACACTGTTCCGATTTTCTCCCCAGTTTTTGTTACCACTTTAATCACATATTTCCCTGCCGTTGTTACTCGTAAAAATTTAATAGCCCAAACTGAAGCCTTCACGACCCCTCCAGCAATAATATCAACCAAAGGAAATGGTTCAATTCCTCCATCTGGATCTATTTCCTCCAGAGTAGGCTGCTTTGTCCGTAATTCCTGTAAACAGGATGCAACATCTTGAACACAACGCTTTTTATCGTTTACTCGTGAACAATCAATAGTCGCATCTTTCGTATCAATGCAAGAAACACTGCGAAATTCATTGCATACAACTCGTGCCTCTAAACACATAAAACTTTTATATTTGTATAGACTTATCATCATAGATTATAATTATATATATATTTTCATATAATTATAACATCTAAATAATAAATAATCAACATTTTTATGCTTGCCCGGTTGGATCAAAATTCCCCTCGGAAACACTCAAAATTTTCCCTTTATTTTCTGGCTTATCTTCTTTATTTGCCAATTGCCCACACGCAGCATCTACATCGTCTCCCATAGTCATTCGAATAGTCGATGGAACATCATATTCATTTAGCAATATATTTTGCATAATACGCATTTCAGGTTCATCTGGAGTAATTAAATCATCTCCACATTCTGGATTAACGTTATATGGAATAAAATTCAAATGAGCCATTCTATGCTGTAATAATTTTCCTAAATCATGTGCGTCTTGAGGTCTGTCATTTTTTCCTTTTAGAACAACATATTCATAAAAAATCCGTCGTCCTGTTTTTTTTGTATATTTATCTAAAACAGGCATTAACATATCTAAATTATATGTTTTATTCATTGGAACAAGTTCATCTCTTAACTCATTTGTTGCTGCATGAAGAGAAAATGCAAGATTTATAAGTAAGCCCTCTTCTAGTAATTTTTCAATTCCTGGAACAATTCCTACCGTTGAAAGAGTGATATGCCGAACTCCAATTCCAAATTTTTTATCATCATTTAAAAATTTAATTGCAGAAATAACATTTTCATAATTAAACATTGGCTCGCCCATTCCCATAAATACAATATTTCGAACTCGTGCTTCATGTGGTGGATTTTTACCATTCCATTTTGGCTCTTCTCCTTTTTTTTCACATTCTGCAAAATATTCATCTTTTAAAACTCTATTCCAATACAATACTTGTTCATAGATTTCTCTATCTGTTAAATTTCGAATAATTCCCATTTTTCCTGTTGCACAAAAAACACATCCCGCGGGACACCCAATTTGACTTGATATACATGCTGTTTTTCGTCCTTTATGTCGCATTAAAACAGATTCTATAAATTTTCCATCTTCTGTTTTAAATAATATTTTTTCTGTATCTTTACTTCTTACATGTTTTGTTTTTTGCAAAACAGAAAATTTTTGATTTTCGTTTAAATCTTTTCGTAAGTGTTCAGACAAGGTTGTAATTTCTGAAAATCCTGAAACTAAATCTCGAAAAATTGCCTGATTTACTTGATTTATTCTAAATTTCTTTTGACCTGTTTCTTCTAAATATTTTGAAAACATGTTGTTTAAATTATAAATTATTTTAATATTTTTTTATTCTCTTCTGTTTCTGTTTTTATATCTCCTCTTATTTCTGTTGTTTCTGTTGTTTCTGTGCCTTCTTTTTGCAATAAATTTGCAGACAAATTATTTGTAACTCTTTCTTCACTTAGTTTATCATCTTTAACACTCTCTGTGATATCCGAAATTGTAATAGTTTTTGTAGTATATGGAATATAGTCCAATTTAAGAATTATATTTGTATATGGCAATGATTGTAGTGTTTTCACTAAATCTTCGGTAATTTCAGATTCCATTTTATACGAAAGATGCGTATCTTTCTCTATTTTTATATTTTCTATACTCTCCCCTTTCCCTTCTCCTTCTCCTTCTCCTTCTCCTTCTCCTTCTCCTTCTCCTTCTCCTTCGTTCCCCTCTTCTTTCCCTTCTTCCCCTCCATTTGTTAATAACTCTGAAAGCGTATCCTGCAATGTTTTTTCCTCAACAACAGATAAAGGTTCTTTTTCTTTATTTTCTGCCTGTAAAAATAATACCCTAGCCGAAATAAGAATATTTTTAATATCTTTTGTATCAGGATTTTCTTGAATATCAATATTTATATTTTCAATTTTTACACCATTCATATCTGGACGAGATAAAAATTCTTGAATATTTTTTGTAATATCCTTTTGAATAATTTGATTTTTTGTTAATTCTTTTTCAAAAACTTGTTTTGGACTTCCTGCGACAGTAACCCAAGTAAGTATAATTTTTTCACCAAAATTTTCTGAAAACTTATTCGCAAATCCGGCCTTTATATCATCTGTTAGAAACTCTCCGTTGGGAATACTTAATACAGATGAAATTTCCCAAACATTTTCATCTCTTTCAATGGCAGAAATTTGCAATGGAGTAAAGCTTGGCGAAATCTCTGTAGCATACATTTTAAATGCACTTATTAAATCTTGCCGTAATTTATTTGAAATATTCGGAGAGCTAAAATTTGCAGTTCTAATCGTTTCAAAATCTATTATAATTTCTTTCTTAAAATGATGCTCTAACTCTGTAATAATAGCAGTTTTTGTTGAATTAAAAATTTTCACATTTTCTGGAACCTGTAATTCTCCAATCATCTTAATAGAATCATCAGTTACGCTTAACACTTTTAACCCCTTTAATTTTGCTTCTTGAATTTTTTCAGGAATCAATTTTTCCAATAACATTTTTGACTCTCTTTCTGCTTCAATTTTATTTGAAATATTAGAAAGCGAAGAATATAGAGGAATAGATGTAAACAAAATTATAACAAGAAGTGTTAAGATTTTTCGTGCGGAAACTTGTTTTTTTAATTCTTGAGTTGGAGTAAATCCATAAGCCCATAAAACAATAACCCCTACAAGTAAAATAGCAAGAAAATTGACAAAAAAGAGAAGAAAACTTCCCCACGCAGCCATAGGATTTCCCAAAGAAAGCTCAATTCCAACCACAGCCAAAGGTGGCATCAAACTCGCCGCCATTGCAACACCTGCAACACTTGCAGAAAGGCGTTCATAACCAAGAGAAAGAAGTGCAATAATTGCCGAAAAAATAGCAATAAATAAATCAAGAATATTTGGAGAAATTCGTGCTAATATTTCTGGTTGCTCTATTTTTAGAGGAATAAGCAATGCAAACAAAAACGAAACAGTAACAGAAACTACAACACTTTTAAAAAGCAAGGAAGTAGTTTCCCAAAAAAAACTTGATTGTCCTCTTGCCATAGCAAAGCTCATTCCTTGCATAGGCCGGATAAGAGGAGCAATAAGCATTGCCCCAATAATTACGGCAACAGAATTTTGGAGTAGTCCGAATGTTGCTATCAGCGTAGAAAGTAAAATCTCCATCCAATATAATTTATCTGGGACATTTTGTGCTTTAATTAAAAGCGCGATTTTTTCTTTTTTTTCATTTGATTGCTCTAGAAATTCAAATTTTTCAAAACTAAACAAATGTTTTATTTTTGAAAATATATTCTTATTTTTTTCTTGCAACTTTACTTTTCCTTCTAAAACACAGCTATTTGAGTGTTTCTCTAAAATTTCTTTTGCTTCTTCTTTTAATTTTTTTTTCTCTTCTTCTGTTAATATTTTCGAAGTTTCTAATTTTTCAGACATGAGTTTTATTATAATAATTTAAATTTCTAATACGACAGGACAATGATCAGATCCCATTTGTGCATTTATATATTCAATATTTTTCACTACTGAAAGCATTTTCTGGGGAATAAAAAAATAGTCAATTCTCCATCCCACATTTCGCTCTCTTGCTCCACCTCTGTAACTCCACCAAGAATATTGGTCTCCTTGTGTTCTATTTTTTTCTCGCCATACATCTTTAAAACCAGAATTTATCCATTTTGTAATTTCCTTTCGTTCCGATGGATGAAATCCAATTTTTCCCTCATTTTGCTTTGGGCGTGCAATATCAATCGCTTCATGACAAACATTTACATCTCCCGAAAAAATAACAGTTTTCTCACACCCTCCCTCACTTTTTTTCGCTTCTAAATATTGTACATATTCTAAAAATTTTCTGTAAAATATTATTTTTTGTGCCCATGCTTCATCACTTTTTCCGCCATTTGGAAAATACACCGTCAGCACAGAATATTCTATACTATTTTTTGTAAAATCTATTCGTGAAATTCGCCCTTCATTATCAATATAAAAATCTGACATTCCAGAAATAAATGTTATATCTTGCTCCGCAATATTATTTTTTTCTAAAAATTTTTTCGATACCCAAATTGCAGTCCCTGAATACCCAGCTTTTTCTGCTTCTGTATAAAATTGAATAAATTCTGAAAATTCTTCAATAATATTTTTAATTTGATTTTCTTTGCATTTTGTTTCTTGCATACAAAAAATATCAGGCTGATATTTTTGTATAAATCCCCCTAGTTCTTTCTTTTTATGAATTGCACGAATTCCATTCACGTTCCAAGAAATTATTTTCATATTATTATGTTATTTACACATATATTCTTTTTCTATCTCCAATACTAACTCTTTTGTATCATGAATTCGAATAATATTCGCACCATTTTTCATGCACTGCATGCTTGATGAAATAGATTCTTGCACTCTGGCTTTTGGATTTTTTTTTGGTGCAAGAAAAGTTTTTCGAGATGTACCAATTAAAATATCTATACTCTTATTTTTATCTGCAAAGTTTCTAATAATTTGTAAATTTTTCATTACAGAAAACGAAACTTCTGCATTGCTTGATAAAAAGCCTCCCATTCCCGTGTCTATAATTAAGTGCTTGCTATGAATAGAATTTTCAGTAAATTTTTGAATAATTTTTGTAAAAAAAGTAATAATTTCAGAAATTATATTTTCTGGTGTTAAAGTTTCAGAAGTTTTATTTTTATCAAACATTACACATACCTGAAACCCTAAATATTTTTGTGAATATTTTTTAATAATATTTATTTTATTTTCACATATATTTTCACATATATCAGAATTATTATTATTATTATTTTTACTTAACCCTGAAACATCATTTATAATAATATTATTTATATCAAAATTATTTTCTTCTGCACTCTGTAAAAATTTTTTCCATGTTTCTATTTTATACGAATCAAGCGATATTTTAATACTATTATTTTTTGTATCTATTTTTTTTTCTAATTTTTTATTATAAAGAGAAATATATGAAAATATTTCAGGTATAATATTTTTTAACCTCTCCCACTCTTCTTTCTCTGATATTTTAGAATTGTGTGGAGCAGTACTTTCTGCCCCAATATCAATAATATCCGCACCATATTCAATATTTTCTTTAATTTCTGCTAATACTTTTTTTTCATTCATATAAACCCCATCACCAGAAAAACTATTTGGTGTAATATTTATAATAGACATTATTTGGGGTGTTTTCATTGATTTTAAATTAAATCTTTTCACAAATAGCATCTCCCATTTCAACCGTTCCAACCAACTTTAACCCTTCTTTTTTTTGATAAATATCCCCTGTCCGTAATCCATTTTT
>CAMZKJ010000049.1 GCA_947311245.1 uncultured Candidatus Altimarinota bacterium | reverse complement strand
TATTTGTTCAAATTCTGCAACAAACCGACTATGTTTTTTTATTAAACTTCCTGCAAATTCATTTTGAAAAAATAAAAACTTTTGACGAGTTAACACATCAAAAGCATATAATGATAAAATATTTTTTCCACCAACTTCAAATGGAATAATAAACCATTCAAAGATTCGCCTTGCTAAAAATTGCACAGAATATGCAACTAAAAGAGATATTATAGCACTCCACCCAAGAGCATATAAATCTGGAGTAAAATTTTGTGCAAAAATACTTGCTAAATCTTTATAATACAGCGGTGTTACAACTTCTATTCCAACTGAAATCATCATAGCAAGAACAAGAATAGCAAATATTAATTTTTTCGATTTTACTATTTTTATGTATTCTTGAAAGAGGGTTGTTGGGTTGTTCATTTTATTTATTATAATAACTCATTATTACTTATTATAAAATACTTTGTCAAAACTATTCAACATTACGGTAGGATTTTTATATTTTAAAATCTTTGCAAGCTGAATCATCTCTCCTTTCAAGTAAAATTTTAAGACTTTATTACGCATAGCTGGATTTTTAATCAATTTATGCAATAATGCTCTACCCCTGTTATAGCCCGATGACGGATCTGGCTGAGAACCTATTCCTGGAATAAAATCTGCAAAATATGTTGCAAATGACTCTGCCATAGAAGTAAAATCAGCATTCTCTAAACCTGACTTAGTAATTTCAGGATAATCTTCCTGTCCTGGCATTGCACAATGCAATAACTCATGTTTTAAAACTCCAACCATGCTGTTTAAGGCCTTTGGAGACATAAATTTTGACCCCTTCTTTTTCTTAAAACGATCTTCATAAATAGAAACTTTTTTATTATCCACACCACAGCTTCCCAATGTACCTCGATTAATTATCTCTTTGTCTTTTTCCTCTTTATCAGCAATACATTTATATTGTAATCTTTTTAAATTTAGACGTATAGCTGTTGTCTGTTTAATATATTTTTCAAAAGAAGGAATCTGTCTAGATATCGCGTTTACAACATCTTTTTCACACCCAACACTTTTAATCTCACCCATATATAACAATAAAATAATTTTTTTATACTTATTATACATTAATTATAAAAAAAATCAAGTAATAATATGCACATCTGAAATATAAAAATGCGTAGTGTTAGAAATTGCTACTGTTAAATATTTTACTAATAAAATAATATTTGTAATACAGCGGTATTACCACTTATATTCCAACTAAAACAATCATAGCAAGAACAAGAATAGCAAATGTTAGCTTTTGCGATTTTACTATTTTTATGTATTCTTGAAAAAGGATCATTGAGGGCTTCATTTTCTTTGTAAAATCGATTTAGCAATAATGAGATTCAGTTCATTAAATTGTTCATTAGTCAGAGTTCTGAACGTAACTCCTTTATCAAGAAGAGATGTTATTTTTTGTTGAAAGAGCGAATCATGAGGAAACGGAGCTCTATTAGCTGGCCTAGCCTTAAATTTCATAGTCTCTCTTATTGCTCCCGATATATCCATACTCAATTGATACGCTCTATGACCTGGCATCGCTCCAAAATAATATTTGTTCTTTCCATATCTCGGATCAGCCAATCCTCCAATAAGATCAGAAAGATACTCATTTATCTGATCAACAGTATAGACAGGTTTGGTCATATAATTAATTCCATAATGTTGCAAAGCTTGAGAAGTTATACCAGTATTTATTGGATATTTATGCAAAAATGCATGTAAAATTTCATTTGCTTCTACATATACAGATTTAGGAGACTTAACAACAAAAACAACACCAAATCCATTACCAAGATCTCTATACCCTCCCATACTTTTAGTACGATCATCTTGAATTATAGTAACAATAGGTACATTAAAAGCTGAAAAATTTCCAAATAATTTAGATAAATAAATACCAGCTCCTTTATTAGGACTGATAGTTGCCACCACTTTTGTTACCCCTTTCTTATCTATATTATGCTGATTTAAAAACTTAGTTAGCCCGATAGATTCCTTTTTAGATAACCTCTGAGGGGAAAGTCCAGCAGAGTCTAAACTTGCAACTTTAAATGGCTCAAAAGGTAAATTTTCTAATGTACTATCAGCATTAATACCAATTTTTTCAGATAATTTTGTTAAAGCCTGTACCTCCGTATATGGATTCGTATTATCAACTTTTTTTGATAACTTCGAATATCCACTCTTAACTTCTGATTTTAATACTCCAATCTCTTGACTCTTATTTTTAGGTTCTTCAATAATAGAAGGATTCTTTGTTAACATATTTGTGTAATTATATTTGTGTAAATTAATATCTACACCTATTATAACACCTATAGATATAAAATCAAAGAATTATACAGAACAAAATTATCGTAAAATTTGATATAATCATAATATAAATCATATGCATGCACATCTGAAATATAAAAATGCGTAGTGTTAGAAATTGCTACTGTTAAATATTTTGCTAATAAAATAATTTTTGTAATAGATCGGTGTTACCACTTATATTCCAAGTAAAATCACCATAATAAGAACAAGAGAAGTAAATATTAATTAAAAAAAATATACATCAACAGAAGCCTATCCTTTACCCCCCCCTAAAACCTCGCAACTCCTCCTTTTTTTTCTAGATCTAAAATAATATCTTTTTCAATTTTTTTCACTTCTTTATCTGTAAGTGTTCGCTCATCAGACTGAAATCGAAATGAAAGCGTTACTGATTTTTGACCATTTTCCACTCCTTCACCTCTCCAGACACTCTCAATCTCTGCTTTTACAATCAAATTACTTATTTTATTAACCCCTTTTATAAGTTTATCAACTTGTAAATCATCATTACATAATACCGAAATATCAAAATCTACCGCTGGAAATTTTGACAAATTTTCCATTTTTGGCTTTCGTGCTAATAAATTTTGAAAAGGTTTCAATGTAATACACACAATTGATGTATTCTCTGGTAGATTAAATTTTTTCGCTATTCGTGGGTGAATTTCAAATATTTTCACACTTGCATCTTTTCCTGCTGTCATAACAGCTCCTCTTCCAGGGTGAGCAAAAGATAAATCATATACTTTTGATTGCATTCGAAATGGCATATGAAACGATGCAAAAATATCTTCTGCAACAGATTTCGCACTAAAAAAATCATCTCCTACCAATAACGCAGTAATTCGCATTTCTTCAACTTTTATTCCATTATTCAGAGAATATACATTTCCACTTTCAAAAATTCTAAAGTTTTTTGCATTTCTAATATTTCGCTCTGCAACCTCAAAAAGACGAGGAGAAAGCGAAGTTCTCATTATTTCAACATCTTCTGATAATGGATTTTTAACAATAATTTGAGAAGAATTATCTGTTGGCATTTCCATTTTTTTCAACAAATTATTTCCATAAAATGACAATGTTAAGACTTCATAAAAACTATTATTAACCAATACATTTGCTATTCTTTGTTCAACTTTTCGTGCATCAGATTTTGGCTTTTCTGCAATAGCAATAACTGGAGCCACCCCATCAATATTATTGAGTCCATAAATTCGTGCAACTTCTTCTGTTAAATCGTCTGCAATTGCTATATCTCCACGAAAATACGGAACAGATACTTTCATTGATTCTGTTGTTACCTCTGTAATTGAAAATTCTAATTTTTCTAAAATTTTTACAATATCATTATTGGTCAATTTTTCTTCTGGCAACCCAATCCGATTTTTAATATCAGAAAAATTTACATGAATAATTCTATCTGCAAATCCTGCACACTCCGATGATTCTTGAAAAATATTAGAGGTAACTTTTGCATTTGGGAAATGTTCATGAATCAATTCTATAGCACGAATTAATCCTTTGTTTGCCAGTCGAACAGGAACTCCTTTTTCATAGATAACCGACGCATCTGTTCGTTGTGCAATTGCGATTGACGCTCTCCGAATTAAAACCGGATCATAAACAGGAGCATGTAATAAAATATTTTGAGTGTTGTCTGAAATTCCAGATTTTTTAGCTCCTTGAATTCCACAACAATCTAAAATTTCACCAGCAGAATTTTTAATAATAATTGCATTTTCAGGAAGAGTTTTTTCTTCTCCATCTAAATTTGTCATTTTTTCACCAGCACAACTCAAATTAAAAATAAAATCGTTTCCAGTTTGGTCGGTATCAAATGCATGAAGTGGCATTCCCAATTCAAACATTACAAAATTTGTAATATCTACTAAAGCATTTTTGGGCGTAATATCCACAGAATGTAAAAAATTTTGAATTTTTTCTGAACTTTTTGTATTTCCATCAACTCCTGAAATTGTAATAGCTACATATTCTGGAATAATATTTTCCATCTGCTTATCTTCTCTATTTTTTAAAGCATCAAAATTAATATTCACACTTATATTTGTGTTTTTATTGTCATCTTCTAATTGCTTTTCAACATTCACATCAAGAATATTTAATTCAAATTTTTCTTTAATTCCTTCTTTCCAAGTTCCCAGTCCACACGCAACAAATTCTCGCGCAAATCCAATATGAGAAAATTGATCTGCTCTATTTGTAATAGATGTATTTTCAATTTCAAATATTACATCATTTTTATTAAATACATCTGCAAGGTTTTCTCCTGCATTTCTTTTTAAATACGAGATATCTACAATCTCTTTTTCTCCTTGTTTTGGAAACATATCTGAAAGCCCTACTTCTTCCGCAGCACAAATCATTCCAAGACTTTCAACTCCTCTAATTTTTGTTTTTTTCATAACAACTTTGTCTCCTTCCCCATGCCATAAAACACTTGCACCAAGTTTTGCAACAACTACATCTTGTCCTTCCACTAAATTTGAACCACCACAAACAACTTGTAATAAATCATCTTCAGCAACATCTACCATACAGATTCGTAATGCATCTGCATCTGGATGAGGAGAAACTTCTGTAATTTTCCCAACAACAATATTTTCGAAACTTTTTCCTTGATATATAATATCATCAACTTCTGCAGATTTTTCTGTTAAAATATCACAAATAGTTTGTGGATTATCTTCTGTTACATTTATAAATTCTTTTATCCAATTAAGAGAAACAAGCATAGTTTATAGAGTTTACGTATATATATTATTATCAAAATTCGAGCACAAGAGTAACAAATAAAAAAAGTCTTGCAAAGATAAAAGATAGCATGGTACAATTAAATGAAATATTGTTTTATATTTCCAAATACACAAACAGATCTTTACAAACATAATCTTTCAATATTGAAAAGCAGATAGATATGAGTTATAAAAATAAAATACCTGAGAAATTTTATAATTTTTATCTCTCTACTTTTCGATGACCTCTCTCGACACATTTAATGCCGATACAAGCCACCGGAAAGCAGGGATTAATATTATATTCTATGTAAAAATTTTATATAATAAAAAAATTAATATAAACCTTGCAGATCCAATTTTACTTTTCATAGTTTTATAAAAAAAATAAAATAACAATGAAAAATAAAATGCTTTTGCTATTAAAAAACACAAATACAAACACATTCAAACATTTTTTATTATTTTTTTGTCACCTAAAAACCTTCTAAAAAAATATAATTTGCGAGAAAGGTAGAGAGATTACTTATATTTTTGCCCAGTCGACAAAAATATAAAAACCTTTGTTTTAAAACATTACATATAAATATACATAAAAATATAAATATAATAAATGTTTTAAAATACTCATAAAAAGCCGATATGTATTATTACATATCGGCTTTTTTCTTATATACAATATACTCTAATAAAAATTGCATATATTTGTTACAATCATGCATAAAAAAAATATAAGAAATATATAAAATATGAAACTCAGCAAAAAAATAAAAAACGAACCAGTTATTTTCATGTTTCAAAAAATGTGGAAATATTCCGATTCGAAAAAATTAATACTACTTTTTAGTGGTTTATTTTTAATTTCAAATATTTTATTATTAGTCTTCCCACTGATTTTCGAAGCAATACTCAATGAAATTCAGCACAATGGAGTTACAGCAAATAATATAAATCTATTATATTTATATATTGCATCATTTATTGGATTATCGGTTCTCTTTTGGATATTTCATGGTCCTGCACGAGTATTAGAAGGGAAAAATGCCGTTGAAACAGAAAAAAATTACCAAGAAAAAATTATACAAAATGTATTACATCAAGACTTAAGCTGGCACACCGAAAAACAAAGCGGAGAAATTATTGATAAAATTGCAAAAGGAAAAACTGCTCTTTTTGATTTTTCACGATCTTTTTATAATTTTATAGCAATTGTTATAAACACTATCGGAATTTTTATAATGATAAGTTTTTATAACCAATATATTTCACTCTTTTTATTCATAGCAATAATTCTTGCCGTTTTTTTGATAATGATTTTTGATAAATATTTAGTAATCAAATATAAAAAAATAAATAAATATCAAAACAAAATTACAGCGAAAATATTTGATTCTATTTCAAATATTACCAGTATTGTTATTTTAAATATTAAAGAAAAAATCGGATTAGATATAATAAAAAGCCTAGAAAAAGCGATCCCACTCTATATAAATACATTTATTTTAAATGAAGCAAAGTGGTTTTCTCTCAGCATGGTTCTACATTCTCTTACATCTATCCCTCTCGCATTTTATATTTATTACAATTATTCGCATAATATTTTAATTGAAGCGGGCTCAATTAGTGCATTATATATGTACCTTCGAAAATTAACGGATTCTTTTATGAGTTTTGGAGGGCGGTATGATGACGTAGTACGCCAAAAAACCAATATGTTAAACGCAGAAGAATTGGAAAATTTAGATATAAAGACTGCTGAGAATATAAAAAACAAAAGAAAACAAAAATTTACAAACTGGAAAGAAATACACATTCAAAGTTTAAAATTTGGATATGAAAAAAATAAATTAGATGTAAACATACAAAATCTAAATTTACAAAAGGGTAAAAAAATTGCAGTAATTGGTGAAAGTGGTGGCGGGAAAACTACTTTTTTAAAACTCTTACATGGACTATACACATCTGCAAAAAGCAATATTATACTTACTCAAGAAAATAATATTGCTGTAAAACTAACTACAAACTTTACAGATATAAATATTAAATCGACATTGGTTCCACAAGAACCCGAATTATTTTCTTCAACAATATTAGAAAATATAACATTTGGAATAGATTTTTCAGAGCAAGAAATTCAAGAAATTTTAGAGATTGCAAAATGTAATATTTTTATAAAGGATTTGCCAAATACAATAAATTCTAATGTAAACGAAAAAGGAGTAAATTTATCTGGAGGACAAAAACAACGAATTGCATTAGCCAGAGCATTACTTTTCGCAAAAAACAAAGAACTTATTTTACTTGATGAATCTACATCTTCGGTTGATCCACAAAATGAAGCAGAGATTTACAACAATATATTTAATACATTTAAAAATACAACAATTATTGCATCGATTCATAAAATGAATTTATTAAAATATTTCGATACTATTATTATTTTTGACAAAGGGGAAATTATAGATTCCGGAAGTTTTACATATTTAATGAAAAAAAATCCTGATTTCAAAAAAAAATGGGAAGAATATATTCAGAGCAATACCTAAAAATACTATTTTGGAAACCCACTTAAAAACTCTGTCTTCCCTGTTTCATCAGAAATAAAAAGTAAATCTTCTATTCGAATCCCAAAATTTATTTTTTGTGAATTATCAGAAAAATATAAACCAGGTTCAGCAGTAATAACCATTCCAGTTTTATATTGTTCTGTTTTATTTTTCGCAGAAACATGAGGTAACTCATGAATATCAATTCCTACTCCGTGTCCAAAGCTATGTCCAAAATATTTTTTATGGTCAATTTTTTTTGATGCAAAATACGATCGCCCAGCATTTTCACTTTCAGAAATTTTCACGCCTGCTTGCATTTTTTCAATCCCTAATTGCTGTGCTTGTTTCACCGTGTTATATACACTTTTCCAGTTTTCATATTTTTCACCTGTTTTTTCACCAAACCAAAAACATCGTGTTAAATCACTACAATAATTTTTATATTTCACCCCACAATCAATTAAAATTGGAGTATTTTTTTCTAATTTTTTACTTGAAGATTCATGATGTGGCGACGCAGAATTTTCAGCAAATGCAACAATTGTATCGAACGACAATCCCGATGCACCAAATATTTCTCGTGCAGATTTTTCAAAAATCCACGCCAACTCTTTTTCTGTAATCCCTTCTTTAAAACTTTCTACAACTTTTTGCAAAGACGCATCCCCTATTTCTGCACATTTTCGTATAATAGAAATTTCATCTTTTGATTTTTTTATTCTAACATTTTCTACAATATTCGTCGTGTCAATAAAATCAATATTTTTACACTTCTGTTTAAAACTTTTAAAAGCAGAAACTGTTACCTCATTGGCTTCAATTCCAATATTTTTTATTTCATATTTTTCACAAATATTATTCCAAAAATTTTTATCAGATGTTATTTCTTCATATTGTATACCTAAATCATTACATAATTTTTTTGCACCTACTGAATATCGAGAATCTGAAATTAAAATAACTTCATTTTTTAGTATAAACAGTTTGGCAAAACTTGCAGAAAACCCTGTTACATACCAAATATTATTTAGATTTGAAATTAAAAAACTTTCTATTTTCTTATTTTTTAGTTCTTCTCTTATTTGTGTAATTCTCGTTTCATATTTTTTTTGAGCAGAAGACATTTTATATATGGGCAAAAAAATATTTATTCT
>CAMZKJ010000048.1 GCA_947311245.1 uncultured Candidatus Altimarinota bacterium | reverse complement strand
CAGGATACAATTATTCTTACAATACAAAAGAGCCAGATACATACACACCGAAGTATCCAAAGAAAAATTACAACAGATAAAAACACAGTTACAGGTTTCATCATTCCCTATCCTCATAAACTCGATCAATAATACAACGGAAATATTTGAAAATTCATTGCATGCATTAAGAGAAATAGAAGCAGAATTTCCACACCCTATTGGCTTTATTGGACCGGTTGAATCACTTTTTCAGTCCACATCAATGCTGATTCCCAAAAATATCAGCACAAAAAATCCAGAAGATATAATGAAGCTATTTTCTAGTATTTTTGTGAGTATTATAGATAAACTTGAATATTCAGATTTTTTAATGGGACCCACTTTTACGGTAGCTGACTGTGTATTAGCTGGAGATTTAAAAGCAATGCAAAGTGTATTTTCTATAACACTTCCAATAGAACTTTCGAATTATATTGTACGAGTAAATAAAAAGTGTATATAAATACTCTAAACTATTTATATACACTTTTACTTTTTTTTATTTTTACTTTTTATCTTCTAAGTCTTTAAATTTTTTTTCTAAGTATTCTACTTGAGCGGTTAATTTTTTAATCACCTCTTCTGAATTATTATTATTAGAATTATTTTTTATAGCATCATTTTCTTTAAATGAATTTTTAGGAAATAACCCAAAAATCACTTTTTTAGCCCCTGTAAAAATTTTTTTCAATATTTCTTTTAAAAGAGCAAAAGAATATCCATCTTTTACATATTCATAAATATATGGGATTTCATAATATTTCCCATTTATAGCTTGAACAAAAGCACTAAGTGCTACAAAAAACACTCCAATCGTGCTCCATGCAAACACAATATAAAATGTCCCCAAAAACCATAAAAATATAAAAATTAAAAATAATGCCAATGCTTGCCGTGCATGATATTGAATAAATTCAGAATCTTTTCGCGTAAGCAATAAAATAGGCGATAAAATTAAAAAATAACTTGCTGCTGCAACATCTTTATTTTCAATAATATCTTTTAATTTTGCATCATCAATACTTTCTAAATCTTCAATTTTTTTTTCAGTATTATCAGTATTATTCGAAACTTCTTCTTCAGGCATATTCATTGTTAATAAAATAAACAGAATAAATAAAGAGTCACAATAGTTATTTATTATAAAACACTTATAAATTCTACTTATTTTATCATAAATATATTATAAATACAATATTATTTTATAAATATTGTTTTACAACACTCATCATATTTTTTTTAATTTCATCTAACTTTTTTTGACTTCGTGCCTCAAATCGTGTTGTTAAATATGGAGAGGTGTTTGAAGCTCTTACAATCCCCCACGCACTTTCCCCGAACTCAATTCTAATTCCGTCTATAGTAAGTGCATTTGGATATTGTTTTAATAAATTTTCAACAACTTTTGCTAAAATTTGAAATTTATCAGATTCTTTTACTAAAATTTTTTCTTCTGGTGTTACAAAAGTTTTTGGTAATTTCGCCAATTCAGTTGTAAAAGTTTCACCTTTGTCACTTAATTTTACAGCAATTTCCAGTAATTTTGCAGCTGCCAATAATGCATCATCGAATCCAAAATAATTTTCTGCTAAAAATATATGCCCAGAAACCTCTCCTCCAAGAAGTGCATCGTGATTTTCCATTTCTTCTTCAACAAAACTGTGCCCTGTTTTACACATTACAGGTTTTCCACCGTGTATTTCAATTTCTTCTTTTAATAATTCTGTCGATTTTAAGTCGTAGACAATGGCACCACCTGCATTTTCTTCTCGTGTTAAAATCTCTCTTGCTAATAATAATAATAATAAATCTGCAGAAAAACTATTTCCATTTTTATCAACAACCCCAACTCTATCGCCATCTCCATCAAACGCTAAACCGAAATCTAAATTTTTCTCTAGAACAAGTTTTTTTAAATCTGCTAAATTTTCTTCTCGCTCTGGATCAGCTTCATGATTTGGGAAATTCCCATCTACATCACAATATAATTCTGTTACATCGAAACCTGCTCGACGAAAAAATTCTGGATAATATGGGCCTGCAATACCATTTCCAGCATCAATCGCTATTTTCCAGTTTGTTTTTTTAAAATCGGTAATATCAGAAAGAAGTGCATAATATTCTTCTGAAATATCTATTTTTTCTACTTCCCCTATATTTGTTGGATAATCTCCATTATTTTCTAAATCTATAAAATCTTCCTCCTGAATAATTTCCCAGATTTTTTGTAATTCATCTCCGCAAATAGAATGAGCACCACCAGAAAGCAGTTTAAACCCATTATACGGTGCAGAATTATGACTTGCTGTAATTGAAACACCTCCATCATAGCCCTGTGTACACAATGCGAAATATAGCATTGGAGATGGTAATTCACCTGCATCTACAATATTTATCCCACTTTCAACCAATGCATTAATAAATGCAGATTTTAAAACTTTTCCAGAATTTCGACCATCTCGCGAAACAACAACCGTTAAATACTCTTTATTTGGGTATTTTTTTCGTAGATATTTTGCATACCCTTTCCCAATTAAATCTGCCCCTGTTTCATCAAAATCTTCACCATAAACCCCTCTAATATCATAAGCCCTAAAAATGTGTTTTTCTAACATAAATATTTTTTTAGTAATAATTTTTTTTAGTAAAATCTAACATAATTATAAAATTTCTCCAACCACTGAAAACTTTTTACTATCTGTTACCGTAACATTTACAATTTTTCCAACAAATTCATCCCCCCTATTTCCTACTGTAAACTCTATAATTCGACCTGTATGACTTCTTCCTCGTGCTATAAATTCTTTTTTTTCAATATTAAAATTTACACTATCCACAATAACTTCTTCTACTTTTCCTATTAAATTTTTATTAACCCTTGAAACAGATTCCTCCAGTACTTTTGTTAAAATTTCCAACCTTTCTTTTTTAATAGTATCGGGAACATCGTCTTCCATTTTTTCAGCAGAAACTGTTCCTTTTCGCGGTGAATATTTTGAAATAAATGCCATTAAAAAATTCTGAGTATTAAACAAATCTATTGTTTTTTGAAAATCATTTTCGGTTTCTGTACAAAATCCAACAATTATATCCGTTGTAATAGTTATCTCTGGAACAGCTTTTCGTAAATTTTCTATAAAGTCAGTATACCTTCCAATATTATGCTCTCTCCCCATTTTTTGTAACATTTTACTCGAACCTGTTTGCACCGGCAAATGAAGACATCGTGAAATATTTTTATTCTTTGCAATCACTTCAATCATATCTTCCCCCATATGTCTCGGATGAGGAGAGGTAAATTGCAGCCTTTTTAAGTTTTTAATTTGTGCAATTGAATCTAATAAAAATGCAAAATCGGTATGCCTTTGTAATGTTTTTTTGCTTGAATCATCTAAAAAATATGCATTTACATTTTGCCCAACTAAGGTAATTTCTATCACTCCATTTCGTACATGATTTTCACATTCTTCCAAAATATCTTTAAATTTACGAGACCGCTCTTTTCCCCGTGCAAAAGGGACAATACAATATGTACAAAATTTATCACACCCTGTCATAATTGGAACCGTAGCTCTATACTTTTCTGTAAGCTTTGGTGAGATATTTAAATAATCAAAATTTTCTAAACTATCAAATTTTTTAATTTTTTCAAAATTTGGTCTCTTAATTTTACTATCAAATTCATGTAATATCTCAGGAATATTTTTCATGTCTTCTATTCGAAACACAAAGTCTATACTCTTGTTTTTTTCTGTTCGTTTTAAAACATCATCTATTTGTTCTAATTTTTTTTTAATTTCTTCATCTGTTGTATTGATTGTATTTTCAGTACTTTCACTATTTTTTAACTCTCTAATCTTTTGTAACTCTTTTAATGTTGAAGTATTACGAATCATACATCCTGTAATCGCAACAATTTTTCCAGCTTTTTTTGCATTATTTACATGCCCAAATACTCTATCTTCTGCATGCTGCTTAATAGAGCATGTATTAAAAATTACAAGATCTGACTCTTCCATTGTTTCTACATTTTTTAAGTCTAAAGATTCTAGTACTGCAGATAATTTTTCAGAATCTGAATAATTCATTTGGCACCCGAACGTTTTAATAAAATACTTTTTCATGAATATATATTCTGTAAATAATATAAATATAATACATTCATAATACATGAATAAAATATATAAATCATCTAAAAACACATCTATTATATTTTTTATATATTTTTTATATATTTTTCTCTTGCATATAGAATAATTATTTTATTAAAATAGTTTTAGAAATTTATTCAAATTTTAAAATAATAATTTATTTACTATTTATTTAAAAATGAAAACTTTATTTTGTAACACATCGGCACGCCGTCGCTCTCAAATTTAAATTTTGAGAAATTTGTTACACTCTATAAAAAAATTCTTTTTTATAAAAAACCGAAACTCTTAAAATTTAAAAAATATTTTAATTTTAAGAGTTTTTTTATTACCGAAAAAATAAAACTTTTAAAAATAACATAAAAATATTTTAAGAGTTTTTTTATTATAAATTACTTTTTAAAACGTATTTACTATCATTTTACCTCTATATAAAATATGAATAATATTAAGAATATAAATAATGCAAAAAATCTACTTTCTATTACAGATTTAAATAAATCAGAAATTTTATCTATTTTAGAAAAAGCTGAACAATTTAGAAAAGAAAAAGAAAGCAATACAAAACACACACAATTTTTAAAAGGAAAAAATATTGCAATGTTTTTTGAAAAACCATCACTTCGAACAAAAATATCTTTTGATTCTGCTGTATCATCACTTGGAGGAAACGCAATTTTAATAGACGGAAGAGAGGTCGCAGGAACACGAGAAAGCATTTCTGATATTTCAAATGTTTTAACAGGAATGGTAGATGGAATTTTTGCACGAGTACACGAACATTCTATTTTAACTGAAATGAAAGAAAATATGAATATTCCTGTTTTAAATGCACTTTGTAACGATTTTCACCCATTTCAAGCATTTGCAGAATTACAAACTGTCATGATAAATTTTCCAAATAATTTTTTAGAAAAAAAAATAGTATTTATTGGAGACGGATGCAATGTTCCAACTTCACTCGCACAAATCTGTGCAATACTTGGCATAGATTTTGAAATGTGTTCACCAGAAAAATATACAATTCCAGAAAAGTTTTGGACAGAAATTCTTAAATTAGCGAAAAAAAGTGGTGCAAATATTACAACTTCACATATTCCGACAATATCAGCACAAAATGCGGATGTAATTGTTACCGATACATGGGTTTCTATGGGAATGGAAGAAGAAAAATCAAAGAGGTTAAAAGATTTCAAAGATTTTAGTGTAACACAAGATATTATGAACAGAGCGAATAAAGATGCTATATTTCTTCACTGTTTACCTGCATATAGGGGGCTAGAAGTTACAGAAGAAGTTATTGATGGAAAACAATCTCATGTTTTTGAGGAAGCACATTGCCGACTCCATACCTCAAAAGCTATTTTAGATTTTATTTATAACGCTTAAAAATTTTATTTATACAAAAAAACATGATTACTTTTAGATTTTACTATCAAAAACGCTAAAAATTCTTTATCCTAAAAAAATAATATTTATACTTTTACCCACTAAAAAATGGAAAAACAAACTGAGTACAAAAAAATTGCTTCACACGAAGCACATAAAGGAGAGTTTAATAAATGCTTGCTTCTCTATTCTGGAGGACTCGATACATCAACAATGCTTAAATGGATTCAAGATGAATATGAATGTGATGTAGTAACACTAACTTTAGACTTGGGACAAACAGCGGATAACTTAGAAGAAATCAGAAAAAAAGCGTTAAAATATGGAGCAAAAGACGCAATTGTATACGATGCAAAAAAAGAATTTGCTGAACTTTGTGTAGAAGCAGTGAAACAAAATGCTGCCTACCAAGGAGGATATGCACTCGGATGTCCCCTCGGACGAGTAGTGATTTCTCAAGTAGCGGCAAAAATTGCAAAAGATTATGGATGCCAAGTAGTCGCTCATGGGGCAACAGGAAAAGGGAATGATCAAGTAAGATTTGAAAGTTATATCACCACTTTAAATCCTGATTTAAAAATTATTGCTCCCGTTCGAGAATGGTCTATGGGAAGAGATGAACAAATTGATTTTTGTGAAAAACACGGAATTGAAGTACTCCAAACAAAGAAAAAACCCTACTCATATGATGAGAATATGTGGGCAAATACAGGAGAAGGAGGAGAAATTGAAAACCCAGAACTTATCCCTCCTATCAAAGATATTTTAAAATGGTGTAACACAACAGAAGAAGCTCCTGACGAATCAGAAATTTTAAAAATTGGATTTATTAAAGGAAAACCCGTTTCAATAAATGGAGTAGATACAAATATTGAAAACCTTATTCCCGCAGTAAACAAAATTGGTGCCAAGCATGGAGTGGGATATTTTCATCTTATTGAAGATAGACTTATTGGATTAAAAGTTCGAGGGATTTACGAAAATCCAGCAGCTCATATTTTAATTGAAGCCCATAAAAATCTAGAACAACTTGTCTCTACACGAGAAGAAAATGAATTTAAAATTGCGATTGATACCAAATGGTCATACCTTTGCTATGCGGCAAAATATTTTGATCCAGTAATGGATAATATTAGAGCCTTTACAGAAGAACAAAATACAAAAGTAACAGGAGAGGTTACCGTTCGACTGTATAAAGGAAGATGTGAAGTAGTAGCACTTACATCTCCTCACTCTCTTTTTGATGAGAATTTAGCAACCTTTAATAAGTCAGCACATTTTAATCAAAATGCTTCAGCAGGATTTATTGAACTATGGAATCTCGCACAAAAAACTGCTTATCAAATGAAATTTCTAAAATAATCAAATAATCAATAATCTATGTCTAAGATTTGGAAAAAAACAGAAAATATCACACTTCATCCCGCTATTGAAAAATATACAGTTGCGACTGATTATATTCTAGACATGACCATATTTCCTTTCGATGTACAAGCATCGAAAGCGCATGCCAATATGCTGGAAAAAATAAATATTGTAACAGGAGAAGAAAATAAAAATCTTCAAGCTGGATTAAATGAAATTTTAGAATTGTATCATCAAAATAAAATTACAATTACACCAGCAGATGAAGATTGTCATACGGTGATTGAAGCATTTTTAACGGAAAAATATGGAGATGCTGGGAAAAAAATTCATACAGGAAGAAGTCGAAACGACCAAGTTTTAACCGCTGTTCGATTATATTCTCAAGATTCTTTACAAAAAATTATTTTGAAAGCGGAAATGCTTCAAAAAACTTTTCTTGCAAAAGCATTTGAATATAAAAATACTCCATTCCCTGGATATACCCACACACAACAAGCTATGCTGTCTTCGCTTGGACATTATTTTTCAGCCTTTGCAGAGAGTTTAGAAAATGATATTTTATTCGCCAAAAGTGTTCAAAAACTTACAAATCAAAATCCTCTAGGTTCTGCTGCAGGATATGGAGTGTCTTTCAATTTAGACAGAGAAATGACCACAAAAGAATTAGGGTTTGAAAAAATTCAAATTAATTCTATGTACTGCCAACAATCAAGAGGAAAATTTGAAAGTTTATTATTGGAAGCCTGCGCACAACTCATGCTAACAATCGGTAAATATGCCCAAGATATGATTTTATTTACGAGCCAAGAATTTAATTTCTTTACCTCTGATGATTCGATTGTGACTGGTTCGTCTATCATGCCTCAAAAAAGAAATTTAGATGGACTAGAAATTATGAGAGGTCATGTTTCTGGTGTTATTTCAAAACAACTGGAAATTAAAGAAATGAGTAAAAATTTAATTTCTGGATACCACAGAGATTTACAATTAATGAAAAAACCTTTAATTGAAAGTATTGATATAACTCTTGATTCTCTAGAAATTGCTAAAATTTATTTAGAAAACCTAACTCCAAATCAAGAAATTATAGAGTCTAAGATTACAAAAGAAATGTTTTTAGCCGACATTGCAAATGATATGGTAAAAAATGAAAATATTCCTTTTCGAGATGCATATACGAAAGCATTTGAACGATTAAGTGAATATGAAGTAGATTTTCAAAAAAATATTTCAGAAAAAAAATCTTTGGGAAGTGCTGGAAATTTAGGAATTTAGGAATATAATAAAAAAATAATAAAAAAAAATTTAGATTTGAATAAATAGTATTATTATGGTATATTTATATGAATAGTATATATTTTTATTATATATATTTCCTTCAATATTTCCTTATTTTTTATATACACAATACACATGAAAACATTATCTAATGAATTTTTAAAAACACCTTTTTCTCATAAATTCCGAATTGGAGTTATGGGATCAGCACAAGGTCCATCTATTACAGAAAAAGAAAACACTGAACTAGCCATGACTATAGGTTCTGAAATTGCTAAAGCTGGTCATATTCTACTGAATGGAGCCTGCCCAGGTTTACCAAATGATGCAGCAATTGCTGCAAAAAAAGCTGGAGGATTTGTAATGGGAGTATCTCCGGCATTTTCAAGAAAAGAACATATCGATAAATTTTCTTCACCTGTTGATCCATACGATATGATTTTATACAGCGGACAAGGTTTAATGTATAGAGATGTTTTAAATATTCGATGCTCAGACGCAATTATTGTTTTAGGTGGTGGAATGGGAACATTAAACGAATTTTCTGTAGCATTTGACGAAGGCCGATATATTGGAGTTTTAACATCTACATCTGGAATATCTGAACATATTGAAAATATTATTAAACAATGTAATAGAGAAACAGGAGGACGAGTATTTTTCTCTGAAGACCCTGTAGAACTTGTGAAAACAATTGTTCATGCATTAAAAACTGGACCACGAGTTACAACAGAAGACGAACGAATTGTAGACAAATATACATTTCTTGTATAAAAACAAAAAAAACAAATAACACACATGAATATATTTAACATTGCACATTTTCTGGGACTTAATACATCATTAACACAAACTGCATTACAAAAATCGTTATGGTTAATGACTATGCGCTTTTTATTACATGGAGCAACTGTATTAGGATTTACTATCCTAATATCATATTTCCTTTCATATTTTGGATCAACACAGCTTCCTATCCTTTTTGTACTTATCTCCTTTGGTACACTTATAGGAACATTTGCAACTCATGCACTCAGTAATAAATTTTCAGTAAAATCTACATTACAATATGCATCAATCATTATTACTATTTTAATAGTAAGTAGTTTTTTGGAATTGCACTATTTCAATAATTATCTTTTACACCTTACTATAAGTGTAGGAATTCTATTTTCTATTGGAGTAACACAACTTAATATATTATTTTCCATGTATGTAGAAAAATCTTTTTCACCACTTGAAAGCGAAGAAGCATTTCCCATCATTGAATCAGGAGAACCGTTAGGAGGTTTTATATCAGGGATTATAGCATTTACTTTACCATATTTTTTTCATCCAGAATCATTATTAATAGGGTGGGCTGTGTTATTTTTTTTATTTTTTGTAATTCTCCATATTAAAGAATTTATCCACAGCGATACAGATGAAGAATATATTCATAGTAATAATTTTTTGGGTTGTAAAGATAAAAAAACGAAACAATCATGCATACAAAACTACTATCAACTCATGCAAAAAAACTCTCTTGTAACAAGTTTATTCTTTTTTGTACTCTTACAATCTGCAGGATATATTTTAATAGAAATGATTTACGCCATGTCTGCAAGTATTTTATTTGAACATGCCGATACCCCAAAATCACAACTTGTACAAGAACTTTCTCATGGGATTGGAACATTTCATGCATGGGTATATGGAATATTATTTATTCTACAGATTACTATTGCCTCTAAAATTCAACATTTTTTAGGAATTATTAAATCTATTTTCATACAACCATTCCTTCAAATTTTTACAACTGCTCTCTCATTACTATCAGGATCTTTTGTCATAGGACTTTTAGGAAAAGGTGTTTATGAAGTAACTGGTGGAATTTCAAGAAATTCATATCATTCATCATTTTATGTATTTTCTTCACATATTAGAGAAGAAATTAAAGAATTTTTAGAGGGATTTGCACGACCAATAGGAATGGTTATTGCCTCTCTTATATTAATGATAACATCAGTAATATTATTTAGAAGAGGACTTGGATTCAATGAGCTTTACATATTTTGCTCTGTATTTCTTATAGTGTGCTTAATAATAAGTTTTTATTTTTATAGCAGTATGAAACATAAATATACTCAATTTGCATTAGAGAATTTAAAAAATGAAGAATCCATAGAAGAAATTTTTGATGCGATAGAAATTTTATCGCAAAACGGACATAAAAATACTATTCATATTTTATCAAAACTTTTAAAAGAAAAAAATCAATCACAACTCATACAAAAAAAAATACTAGAAGCATTTGGTGAGTTACAAAAAGATCCAGCCATTCCAGATTTATTATGGGCTCTACACAATTCCAATAAAGATATTCAGCTATCTGCAGTAAAAGCATTTGGGAAATATAAAAGTTTAAAAAAACGATTAATTAATCAAATTTTTTCTCGACATAAAATTATAAATTCTTTACAAAATGTTTTTTTATATGCCGATTCTAAAAAATTAAGACTTGCGGTAATTAAAGTTTTTAAAGATATGCAACACCCCCAAATTGCATCATTTTTAATAAAGACTCTCTCAAAAAATAACAATAATATAAATATTGAAAAAGACGAACGAGATACCATTTTTTGTGCGATATTAGGCTGTTCTTACTTTAACGATATTTCTATTGCATATTACATTCAGCCTTTTTTAAAAAGTGAAGATTCATATTTAAAATCAGCAAGTATTATTGCATTATGGCAGTTTAATCGATATAGAAAAGATTTAGAAACACATATTTTAGAAATGCTTAACAGTGAAGATAATGACATGAAAATGAGTGGAATTTATACCATTGGAGAATTAAAACTCTATAGTTTTTTACCGCAACTTCATACTATATTTGACACAAACAAAGATAATCACATTCAAAAACATTGCTTAATATCTCTGATTAAAATGGGTTTTGATGAACATATTCCAAATGTTTTAAACATGATGTTTCATTCCGATGTACATATTTCGAGTAGTACAAAAAAACTACTTTCTTCTCCTGGAATAGAGAAAAAAACAAAAGAGTTTATTGAGAATTTTATTAGAAAAAAAGTTATTGAAAAAATTTCAATAATTCTATCAAACGAATCACATAATTTTTTAGAAATTAGCACGCCATCTCTTCAACAGCTTTCAACTCTTTATACTCTTATTCATGAAGAAAAAATTGTACATACCATTTCTAAAATTATAGAAAGTAGAGCAAAACTATAACCCCGAAAACCAAGAATTTACAAATCCTTTTTTCCCTTTTTTCTCACTTCTAATTTTTTGAAACTGTTCTTGCTGAGAAGGAATTTTATACAATTCATTTTTTTGCGCAGTTGCAGTTGTTGTATTGTTAAACTTCACGCGTGCATTTTTCCCACGAAACATTTCTTCTATAGAAGAAAGTACTGCATCTTCTTTTGGCTCAACAAATAATTTTTTTTCTGTATCTCT
>CAMZKJ010000047.1 GCA_947311245.1 uncultured Candidatus Altimarinota bacterium | reverse complement strand
CTCAAAAGAAATTTCTTTTGAGAGGTTTTAATTCTTCTAAATTAAATATTTTGTAATAATCTAAAATATTATTTTTTTTCAAATAATTTACGAATTTCAGCTCCTTTTACTTCAATTGGATGAATTTTTGTTTCAGCTCGTAAAGCATTTAAATTTTTAAATCCGTTTTTAAAGTCAGCAAGATATTCTTCTGTAAATTCTCCAGTTTCAACTCGTCGTAATGCTTCTTGCATTGCTTTTTTTGTTTCAGCTGTAATAATTTTGGGTCCAACCGTTCGTCCTCCATATTCTGCAGTATTTGAAACAACATTGTACATGTGGTCAATTCCTCCATCGTACATTAAATCTACAATTAGTTTTAATTCATGTAGGCATTCAAAATAGGCCATTTCTGCAGGGTATCCCGCTTCTGTTAAAACTTCAAATCCGACTTTTACTAATTCAACAGCTCCACCACAGAGAACAACTTGTTCTCCGTATAAATCTTCGTATGTTTCTTGTGCAAAAGTGCATTCCATTACTCCAGCTTTTGTGAAATTCATGCTGTGTGCCATTGCAAGTGCAGTTGTTTTTGCATTTCCTGTTTCATTTTTTTCCATAGCAATAAGTGCTGGAACTCCGAATCCTTCAAGGTATATTTTTCGTTCTTCTGTTCCAGGTGCTTTTGGAGCTACCATAATAACATCCACTCCTTCTGGAGGAGTGATTTTATTAAAGATAATATTAAATCCATGAGAAAATGACAGTGTTTTCCCACTTACAATATGTTGTTTGATATCAGATTCATATACTGCAGCTTGTACTTCATCTGGAATAAGGATGTGAATAATATCTGCAGATTTTGCAGCTTCAGAAATTGTTGCAACTTTTAATCCATCAGATTTTGCAAGTTCCCACGATGCTCCTTTTTCTCGAACTCCGACTACAACATTAACACCAGAATCATGCATCATTAGTGCTTGAGCTCGACCTTGGGCTCCGTATCCAATTACGGCTACTTGTTTTCCATCTAAATATTTTGCATCAGCATCTGCTTCATACATTAATTCCATATAATTTGGTTAAATAATAAATAATATTTATGTGTATATTACATTGATTATTATTATTACTCAATATTTTATATATAAAATATATATTATTGCATATACATAAAGTTTTTAATTTGTGATGATGTTGTAGTAGCGCCATTCGTGACATATGTCCCACACCAACTAGAATCACCGGAATTATGATTTCCTTGTCCCCATATTTCATATGGTCCACCATTCCCATCAACATTTCCATTGTTTGCCCCCCAAGATCCATCATCACTTGAAAATTGAGTCCCAGAACCAGCCCATTTAGATGATAAGCTTGCGCCATCTGAATAATACCAAAGATGGGGTCCGTAGTTATAATTTGTTCCATTGTATGAGACAGTCCAATTTACAGTTTCTCCATTTGTATATGCATTATTCATTCTATCTTTTAATGTTTTAGCATTTGCAAAATCGTATAGAATTTCGAATTGTGTTACACCATTAACGGTTAAAACTTGCTTAAATTGTGTATGAACTTGAGATTGATCTGCTGTTGAAAAATATGCATTACTTGCTTCTGTAATAGCATTTGGTCCATATGGTAGGCTTTCGGCACACTTGCTACTATCGGTAATAGCAAACAATTTCCAAATACTATTTTTAACATCAAAAGTAAGAGTTTGACCAAAATCATCTAATGTATCATTTTTAGCATCAACACTTACTGCTAATGTTTCGACAGATCCACTTGTTACATTTATTGTGGCCTGTTTGTCAGAATTTATAACAACGGAATTTACAGTAACTCCTGCACCAAGATTAAAAACAGTATCTTCATCAAAATTTCCACCAGTTACAATTAAATCAATAGTTGTATTTGTATTTATTGCATCTGGATTGATTGTATTAAAATATGGTTGTAATTTTCCACCGCTAGCATTTTCTTCATCTATCCTTTCCCAATTTGTAGCATTACATACATAACTAAATGTATCGGAAGTATTGTGATATACTCGACCACTTGATAGAGAGTCACAGACAGGTGCTGCTGATAAATTTTCTAATCGTACATTTAAAATTTCATTATGTGAAAAATTTACATCATTTGTAAATATAAAATAGTTATTGAAATTATCCCATGTTAATGCGTGATCTAACGATTCCCCAAAAAATAAATTTGTTGAATTCCCAAATGCACTATTATTTTTAATAACGATACTATTGTTATGATCATTATTATAAATTTGTATATTTTCAGCATATGCAACACTTGAAATGAGCAATAAAGAAAAAATTATAGATTTAAATTTAATTGATGTTATATATGTTTTAAGCATTGTTATTATATATTATATAATGAGAGTAAGTCTGTTAATTTTGAACAGAAAATTGAAGATTGTTTCCAAAAAAATTATCAGAAAAAACAGTTACGAGTGCACTATTTGTTCCTCCAGTTACATTCAATGTAACAGAAGAATCTGAATTTATAACAGAGTAATTCAGAACTGCTCCAGAGCTTAATGAAAAAATAGATTGTGGTGTAAAATTTCCACCACTTAGTATAATATCTGTAGTTTCATTAACTGTAATAAATGTTTTGTCTAATGCATTAAAGTATGGCTTTAATCCTATAGTAGCACTGTTATCTAATTTTCGCCATCCAGAACCACTACAGACATAACTTATTTTATCATCTTGATTAAAATAAACCTCTCCAGAATAAGATGCATTACATGTTTTTTGCGCAAGGCTATTATTTTCAAATCGGACATCTTTTATTTCTTTGTTTATAAAATTTACATTTTCACTGAATATAAAATAATTATTTATATTATCCCAAGAAAGACTTTTAGAAAGAGAGTTCCCAAACTGTAAATTACTATTTCCAGAAGATCCTATATTATCAAAAATAATTATACTATTTTTGTGATCGTTATTGTAAATTTGTATATTCTCTGCAAGAGTAATTTTAAATATTCCTGCAGAGAAGATAGATATAACAATGTATATATAAAATATTTTTGCCAATGATGAAATATTTAAATATTGTTTGTATGTCATAAATCTCATATTTTATATATACTGATTATTTGAATTTATTATTTGTTTTCTGTGTAATCAAATACAATTTCTCCAATATATGAAGAGTTTCCAGATTTTGTATATCCTGTAACTTCAACTGTTAAAAGTTCTCCTGCAGTTGCTGTATGACCTGAAATATCTAAAGTAACATCTGACCAAGAATTTGCTGAAAGTCCTGTGCTTGTTGCAATTGTTGTTCCAGAAGCATCTACAACTTTAATATCAATTTTACTATCAGAAGAAGTACCATCTGTTTTATACGAAAGCGTAATTGTTGATAAGTCTTTAATATCTGCAGGTGTTTTAACTCCAAAGTCTAAGTTTATATCTTGAAGTGATGATTGTGAAGTTGTTACTGTATGAAAATTGTGTCCAAAGGCTGTATCATCTGCAGAACGAAAAACATTTACAATATTATTTGATCCATCTTCTTTGATTGTTGCCCCTCCTAAAGGAATAAGGTATGTTTCTGGCTTTGGAGAACTTAAACTTGCTTCTAAGGCAGCAATGTCTGTATCATTTGAAGCTATCTGTGCTGCATTTGAAGCTATGCTTGTTGTATTTGCAGCTATATTAGTTGAATTTGTTGTAATGTTATCAGCATTTATTTTAATTTGAGAATCAAGTTTTAATAAACCAGCTGTTAAATCTGAACCAAATACAAGGTAGTTCGCTCCTGTAAAATCAAGATTTCCGATATCTGTTTGAATATTTGTAATAGCTGTATTTTGTGTTGTTTGTTCAGTTTGTAGTACCGAGATATCAGAATCATTTGAATTGATAGCTGTTGTATTATTTGTAATAGCTGTGTTTTGTGTTGTTTGTTCAGCTTGTAGTGCCGAGATATCAGAAT
>CAMZKJ010000046.1 GCA_947311245.1 uncultured Candidatus Altimarinota bacterium | reverse complement strand
TTTAGCCTGTTTTTTCCCTGCTCTCGTTTGATGAAAAATAGCCTGTAAAATTAAAGTTTTGGTAAAGTTATTCGCATTTTCCCTTACTTTTTCATACGCATCAAGTCCAGATTTCAAACTATTTATTTTTAATTTGTCTAATTGCGCTTTTGTAATACTCTCTTTAAAATTTTTAATATTGTTTTTACATTCATTAGAAATATTTGCTGTTTCCTCGCTTATTTTTCCTAAATTTTTCCATTGTGTATCTTGTGAAGACTCTAAAATATTTCTAACTTTTGGACCACACATTTTTTGTATGTTCTTAAAAACCAATCGCTTCTCTAAACCTGTACGAGTATTTCCAATAGACATTCTTACTAAATTAAAATTATAAAATAAATTAAATTATTCATATTATTTTACTCTTATTTTCTTATAATTGCAAATGTAAAAATTACATGTAAAAAAAATATGAGCATGATAGTATTTATCTTGAATTTTAAAATGATTTTAAATTAAGAATGTATGACCGCAAAAAAAATTAGAACAGCAATTAGTCCAACACGAGAAGAAAATTTTTCGGATTGGTATCAAGCGGTAATTAAAGGAGCTGAAATGGCAGAAAATTCTGTTGTGCGAGGATGCATGGTTATTCGACCATGGGGGTTTGGATTATGGGAAAACATACAAAAAGTTTTAGACAAACGCATTAAAGCAACAGGACACGAAAATGCATATTTCCCACTCTTAATTCCAAAATCATTTTTTCAAAAAGAGGCAGACCACATTGAAGGATTTGCAACTGAATGCGCAGTTGTTACGCATACTCGACTTGAAAACCAAGACGGAACACTTGTTCCCGCAGGAAAATTAGAAGAAGAATATATTATTCGCCCTACAAGTGAAATGATTATTGGTGAAAGTTTTTCAAAATGGGTACAGTCATATAGAGATTTACCATTAAAAATTAACCAATGGGCAAATGTAATGCGATGGGAAATGCGAACCCGAATGTTTTTACGAACATCAGAATTTTTATGGCAAGAAGGACACACCGCCCATGAAACTGAAAAAGAAGCACGCGAAGAAACAGAAACAATGCTCCAAGAATATAAAAAATTTTTGGAAAGTTATTTAGCAATGCCAGTTCTAGAAGGAGAAAAAACACCAGAAGAACGATTTCCAGGTGGAGACAACACCTATTCTGTAGAAGTTATGATGCAAGACAAAAAAGCATTACAAGCAGGAACATCGCATTATTTAGGACAAAATTTTTCTAAAAGTTTAGATATTACATTTCAAACTCGAGACGAAAAAGAAGAATTTGCATATACAACTTCATGGGGAGTTTCTACTCGATTAATTGGTGGACTTATAATGACTCATTCAGATGATGATGGACTTGTTTTGCCACCCAAAATTGCTCCGAAACATATTGTAATTATGCCATTTTTATCAAAAAAAATAGCAACCCAGAAGCTGACTCAGCCGTATTAAAAGAATGCACAAAATTAAAAAACAGTTTAGAAAAATTAAATTTTAATACCCAAAAAAATAATTCAGAAAAATCTATAGAAATAGAAGTAACAATTGATGCTTCTGAAAAAGGTGGAAAAAATTGGGATTGGGTACGAAAAGGAATTCCCCTTCGAATTGCTTTAGGCGAACGAGATATTGAAAAAGGAGGATTTATGCTTTCACGAAGAGATAAACCCGCAAACGAAAAAGAATTTGTTTCATTTGATGATATTGAAAAAATTTCAAATATACTAGATGAAATGCAAGAAAATATTTTTACAAAAGCACAAAAATTTTCAGAAGAAAATATTACAGAAATTACTTCCATAGAAGAACTTAAACTTCATTTTTCAGAGAAAAATGTAGAAAATTCTACTGCTGGATTTGTTATTTGCTATGCCGACGAAGAAATAAACGAAGAAAGAGAAGAATTATTAAAAGAATTAAAAATCACCGCCCGATGTATTCCATATAAATATAATAAATATGCGAATAACGGAAAAGGAAACGAAGAATCAAAATGTATTTTTTCTGGAAAAACAACAAAAACAAAAATTGTGTATGCTCGAGCATACTAAAAAAATAAATAAAAAAACAGCACTATAATAATATTTAACTCAATTTATTTATGAAAAATGTTGAACGAAAAGGAATTTTCCACTCTGATGACTCAATCATCTCAAAAAAAATAGAAGGACTATACCATATAATCCCTTTTAAATTATTAAGAAATACAAATAAAGTAAATTTTCATACTATTCCAAAAATGGAGAGAATAACAGGGATAGAGAGAGTTGTGCACGAAGAAGGAGCATTATCTCCTGGAAGTGTTGGAGATACAAAAAAACCATGGTACATGCATACATCTCAAGAAGATAATTTAATTACACTAAATGGAACACGATTAGTAGAATTATATCATCCAGAATTTAAGGAAATTGCTACCTTTGAAATTTCTCCAAATGCAATTAAACTAAACGGAGAAATCATTTTAGAGGGCCCTGGTATTTTAGGGTGGCCAACGGGAGTTTTTCATAGAAATTCTTCACCATACCAAGGAGGGTCTTCTTCATTAAACCTTGGTGTTCAATACCCTGAATTTGATATAGATTCAGAGTTTAATATTTATGATGTAAATACTGAAACAGGCGAATATAAAGTTATACGAAACGGATTTTTAGACCAATAAACCTAAATACTTAAAGTATTTTCTCTTACGATTTTTTCATAAAAGTCTCTATTCTTAATTACAGAATTTGGACAAATAAGAGAATTTGTAATATCGACATTTTCTAAATTACAACTATCCATAATAATTGAATTGGTAATTTTAACATTTTTCAATATTACATTTTCACCAATAATACAAAAATTATTTTCTTCATCTACACTGTGTATAAATTCTTTCGTAGAAAAATCTAACTGTGCAGATGGTGAAATTATTTTTTTTGTATCATAATTTTTATTTAATCCATTGTCTAAAAAATATTTATTTGCAGACATAAACGATGAAAAACTTCCAATATCATACCATTCTTCATCGAAAGAAAAATATTCAACAGAAATATTTTTCTTCATACAAAATTCAAAAATACCACCAAGGTCATCTGCGTGGTCTTTTGAATACGTAATAATATGCTTCAATGTATGATTTGGGAAAAAATATGCACCAGTTGAAACAAGTGTCGATGATGGATTTTCGGGTTTTTCTTCAAATTCTAAAACTTCTGTTTTGTTTTTTGGAACAACAACTCCAAATTTTTTTGCTTCGTTTTTATCTTCAATATCAAATGCAGCAAGCAATGGATTATTTTTTGCACGAGATAAAAAATGATCAAAATTAAATCCAAAATAATTATCTCCTGCAAGCAATAAAATATCTTCATTATTTTCTTCAATTTTTTGTTCTTGAATACACAAAGCAGTTGCAGCTAATGCTCCCTTTTTTTCTGTTTCTCCTTTGCTATCTTCAATAAAAATTGAAATTTTATCTGCTCTCTCTTTACAAAATTTTTGTTTCCAATTTTCAAAATCTTCTGCAAAAACAAGATTTGTAGAAACAGTAATATTTATATCTTTTGGCAAAGACTCTACTATATACGAAATAAGAGGTTTTCCCGCAACTTCAATAAGGGGTTTTGCGGTTTTTTCAGTTAACGGCCAAAGTCTTGTGGCGAACCCTCCTGCAAGAATAATTGCATGCATATTATTACAAAATTAAAAATTAAAAATCTCTTTCACTTCTTTTGCACTATTTGCATGCATCAACTTTCCTCTCAGCTCTCTACTTCCCGAAAATTCTCTCATATACCATGCAAGATGTTTTCGCATAATAAAAAATTGTCGATGCGGTAATATTTCTTCAAAAAGTTTACAATGTTGTAACGCTGCGTCTTTTCGCATTTTTTCTGTAATTTCCAAATTTCCTTCATTTTTATCAAAAATCCACGGATTTCCAAATGTTGCTCGTCCAATCAAAACACCATCTGTTTTATATATTTTTGAATACTCGCGAGCTTGCGCTTGAGACTGAATATCTCCATTTCCCAATATTATTGTTTCTGGAGAAAGCTTTTTTACAACCTCCCCTGCTCTACATATTGCATCCCAATTTGCAGATCCTAAATATTTTTGCTTCATTGTTCTTCCATGCAACATTATTGCATCAATTTGTATAATCTTATTATTCGCATCTTTCGCGGTTAGTATATTTGTCATCCACCTCTCTACATTTTCTGCTTCAAACCCTGTTCGCGTTTTAATAGAAAGAGGAATATAGTTTTTATTTTTTCTATTATTTTCGCATCGTGTTTTCATATGTGGATACTTTGCATACATTTCAACTATAGCCGTTACAATTTTAGGTCTAATTTCTGCATCTTCCAAAGTTTTTCCATTTGTAAAGTCATCAATTGCTTTTCGTGTAATCGCAATAATTTTCTGCGCATGTTCTGGATCTTTAATAAGACCAGACCCTGCACCTCGCAATGCAACTTTTTTTGCAGGACATCCCATATTTATATCAACTCCATCAAACCCTAAAAAACATGCGATAAATGCGACCTTATAAAAACTCTCTAATTCAATTCCATAAATTTGTGCAACAATAGGACTTTCATTTTCAAAATAAATAAAATCATCAAGCATTTTTATTGCACCTCTTGCAAGCCCTTCAACATTTACAAATTCTGTAATACTCACATCTGGAGATGCTATATATTGCGCCATTTGTCGAGTTGGTGCATCCGTCACACCATCCATTGGAGAAAGTCCAATAATTGGCTTTGGGAGAGTTTTCCAAAAATTCATGCAAGAGTCTAAAAAAATAATAATTTAAGTCTATTGTTTTCCCTATTTTTATTATCTGTATAGTATCTAAAATACTGTAAAAACTAAAATATAAAATTAAAATGGTGAAATATTCTGAAAGTGTGATATAGTCTATTGTAGAAATATAATAAAAATATTCTAGAAGAATTTAAAAGAAAACATGGCAGCAATTGTAGCAATAGTAGGTCGTCCAAATGTTGGAAAATCTACACTATTTAATCGGCTAGTAGGAAAGCGTCAAGCTATAGAATCTGACGAAAGCGGAACAACTCGAGATCCTGTAACTTCGTTTATAGAAAGTGACAAAGTAGACTATCTTCTGGTTGATACAGGAGGACTAGAATTTGACGAGGCAGAAGGAGACATTGAAGAAGACACTCAAACACAAGCACGAATTGCCGCGAGCGAAGCAGATGTAATTTTCTTTTGCGTAAACACTCAAGAAGACTTAACACGAAACGATGAAATGGCCGCACAGTTTTTACGACAAGTAGAAAACGGAAAACCTGTATTTTTAATTGGAACAAAAGCAGATGACGGAAAATCTGAAATAGATTATCCAGAAATTTTTAATTTAGGAATAAAAGAACAATCTTTACATTTTGTGAGTAGTACTCAAGGTCGAGGAATTAAAGAATTACAAGCAAAACTCGAATCATACCTTCATAAAGAAGGATATGGAAAACGATTCCGACGAGATGAAGATGATATCTCTCCACCACGAATTGCATTTTTTGGACGCCCAAATGCAGGAAAGTCATCTATGATTAATCGACTCCTAAAAAAACAAGCCTGCATTGTATCAAATAGAGAAGGAACCACTCGAGATACAAAAGATGTAGAATTTAAACTTGAAGATAAAACATATATTCTTGTTGATACAGCTGGAGTTCGAAGAAAATCGAGAGTAGACGATCCAATCGAAAAGTTTTCTGTAATGAGAAGTTTTAAAGCTATTGCAGAAGCCGATATTGTTGTTTATTTGGTAGATGCCGGAGTTGGAGTAAATTCAATAGATCAAAAATTAATTGGTGAATTAAAACTCTTAAAAACTGGAGTTATTATTGCTGTAAATAAGTGGGATTTACGAGAACAAGGAGAAGAATCTCAAAAAAGATTTTACGGATATTTATCTCGAAAAATTCCATATATGCCATGGGTTCCTGTGCTCTTTACATCAAGTAAAACAAAGAAAAATTTATTAAAGTTTTTCCCAATGGTAGACGATATTATGAAAGAACGAGCTCAAAAAATTTCGACAGGAGAACTAAATGCATTTCTTCAAGAAATTACAAATCTTCATCCACCTGCAGGACTAAGAAACAAACACCCGCGTTTAAAATATATGACACAAGTCGGAATAAATCCTCCTCATTTTAAAATTCAAGGTTCAAAATTAGATTTTCTACATTGGTCATATCAGAGATACCTAGAACATAGAATGCGAGATGCATTTGGATTTTCTGGAACTGGAGTTGAGATAGAATATAAAAATGGATCATCTAATCCTTACGATGAAAAAGGTGGATCAAAAAACTGGCGAGCCGTAAACAAGGGAACATTTAAAAGAGAGAATTTATAAAATATTCTATCTCTTATAATTAAAATTGACATCACTTCTTGTGATTGTGTATACTCATCTAGCTTTTTATTTTTACATTTCTTTTGAGGCAAAATAGCAAACAACCGGGCGGGAAAAATCGAGTACGAAAAAATGACGAAATTAGAGTTTCTGAAATTCGACTAATCGATGAAGAAGGAGAACAATTAGGGGTTTATGAAACAAAAAAAGCATTATACCTTGCAAAAGGGAAAAGCTTAGATCTTGTTGAAATATCACCTACTGCAAAACCTCCTGTTTGTAAAATAATGGACTTCGGTGCGTATTTATATCAAAAGAAGAAGGATCAAAAAGAACAGAAGAAAGCACAAAAAACTCAATCTCAAAAAGAGATTAAGTTTGGAATTAGAATCTCAGATAATGATTTTGATGTTCGAATTAATAAAGCTATTAAATTCCTTGAGAAAGGGTCTTCTGTGAAAGTTATTCTTCAATTTAAAGGTCGAGAGTTTACTCATCCCGAAATTGGATTAAAACGTATTGAAGAGATGGCGGAGAAGTTATCTGAGGTTGCGAAGCAAGAATTTGCTCCAAAAAGCCAAGGTCGAAGTATTGTTACAGAGTTTAGACCATTGTCTAAAAAGGAAAAATAATACATCTTCTGCTTGAAAATCAAAAGAATGTAATAAATATATGTAATTTATAACCTGTTATTATGGCTACAAAACTAGGAAAAACCGGTCCACGACGAACTCATGGAGGTGTAAAGAAAACTTTTAAGTTTAAAAAGAAAAAAGGGAAAGTTGTTTCAGTAACTATGGAGAAATCATGCAGACGACATCTTCTTATGCAAAAATCTGTTCGGCAAAAGAAAATGGGGAATGCTCCAATTCAATTAGCGAAAGGAGACGCTAAAACTGTTAAATCTATGATTGCATAATCATTACTTCTGTAATAAGAATGAGTCAAAAAAAATATATTTTAAGAAAAGAATACAATGCGAGTAACTAATGCAGTAGCCAGAAAGGCACGACATAATAAATTATTTAAACTTGTTAAAGGGTTTAAATGGGGACGAAAAAACGTATACCGATTAGCGCTTAATGCAGCTGCAAAATCTGGACAAAATTCATACCGAGATCGAAAACGAAAAAAACGAACATTTCGGCAATTATGGATTATTCGTATTTCTGCAGCTTTAAGAGCTCAAGGAAAACGATATTCTGAATTTGCATTTAAAATGGCTCAAAAACAAATTATTGTTAATAGAAAAATGCTTTCAGAGTTAGCAGTAAAGGATTCTACAACATTTAATGCAATCGTTGAAAAAGCATATGCATAATATGTAATACATAGAAGAAAATAGATACTTTGAAAAAAGTATCTATTTTTAAAAATATGAATATGTTAGATATAAAATTGAAATTAATAATTAAAATCAATAATAAGTATGAAATCAAATATTTCTAATATTACAGGATTGGCAGATGGATTTGAAAATATTTTACTTGGAGTTTCTATTGTTTTTACAATTGGTGTAATTATTTCTCTTATAATTATTTCTCGTCAGGTAATGAAATCAAAATGGATAGATTCAAATTCTATCAAAGTCCTTTTTGGGTTAATATTTATCTCTATCCTTGCAATAGCGGGTTCATGGGTCTCATATTTATTTTATATATAAAAAATGTGTGAAATAAAAACAACAGGAAAACCAACGCGAGCCTATAGGTTGTTAGAAAAAATTCCAGCTATTTTGTCATGGTCTGTTTTATTAATGCCCATGATTTTTTCACTATATAAACCTAAATATGTAGCGTTTTTCATGGCTGCATTTGTATTTCTTTGGTTTTTTAGAACCATTGAATATATGATTTTTTTGCTGTATTCATATTTTAAATTTAAAAAAATAGAAAAAAAAGATTTTGCTGAAAAATTATATTTATGGGATTCTGCAAGTGAAAAGCTTTCTAAAAAATATAAAAAAGTTCGAAAATACTTAGAAGAAAAAAATGATATCATTCATACTTCCGCAGTAAAACATATTATTTTAATCGCAACTTGTGGTGAAGATATTCAAGTATTACGAGACACTATTGATTCCGTAAAAAATAGTGACTTTGATATGAATAAAGTCGTAGTTGTTTTAGCAACAGAAGAACGAATGCAACCGGAAAGCTCTATCATTGCAAAAACTTTAGAAAGTGAATATTCTCATGATTTTTCTGGGTTTTATTCTTTTGCGCATCCTGCTGATATTCCAGGTGAAGTCATGGGAAAAGGAGGGAATATTACCTTCGCAGGACAAAAAATTTGTACTATTCTAGAAAAACAAGGAGAAGATATTTCTATGTATTTAGTAACAACACTAGATGCAGATAATCGTTTAGATCCCGAATATTTGAATGTTTTAACTTTTCATTTTGCATCATCTGTAGATCGACAAAAATCGAGCTATCAACCTATTCCTTTATTTTTTAATAATATTTGGGATGTTCCAATGATTAACAGAATGATAGCAATTTCTGGTGGATTTTGGCACATGGTTGAAAGTGCTCGTCCACATAGATTACATAATTTTTCTTCACATGCACAGCCATTGCAGTCGTTAAAGGAAATGGATTTCTGGGCAACTCATACAATTGTAGAAGATGGACACCAGTATTGGCGATCATATTTTCATTTTAATGGTGATTATTTTGTAGAGCCTCTTTTTGTACCAATTTATCAAGATGCAGTACTCCATACCTCTTGGAAATCTACAATGGTCGCACAATATAAACAGATTAGAAGATGGGCATGGGGTGCTTCTGATATTCCATTTGTTATAGATGCATGGTGGGAAAAACGAAAAGAACTCCCTGTGATTGAAACTTTTTTACATTTTATTCGACTCATAGAGGCTCATATTTTTTGGGCAACAGGAGCTATAGTTATTACAATGGCAACACCCATTCCAGGAATCTTAAATCCATCATTTGCAGAAAATGGCTATGATGATGGAGTTGCACAAATGTTGTCATTTTTCTTTTCTATTACATCTATAGGAATATTAATTTCTATTATTTTATCATTACTCACATTGCCACGCCCAACAAAATCTGTAGAGTTTTTAGGCCGAATATGGAGCCCTTTATGGAGATATGGTGCTATAATTATTCAATGGTTTATAGTCCCAATTATGACTGTAGGGTTCGGATCCTTTCCTGCATTAGATGCTCAAACTCGATTATTTCTTGGAAAATATCTTGGATTTAATGTTACAAAAAAAATTAGAGCAGAAAAAAAATAATTTTTATGGTACTCTCGTTACTGTAAAGATAGATATTTATGAAAGAAATTATAAAATTTTTATAACAAAACATGAAAAAGATTGTACATATTGGAGTTGTATCAGGACTACTTTTATTTTCAGGATGCAATATCCTAGAAAATAAAGAAAACACTGAGAATAATAATGATACAAATAACGATACGGCTTCAAATATTAGCTCTATTCGCGATACAAAATACCCATCTGTGAAAATTGTAAAAGCAAAACCAGTATCTATTACTCCAGAAATAACTCTTAGTGGAACAATTACCACAAAAGAAGAAATAACAATAGCGTCGGAAGTCACAGGAACTGTAAAAAAAGTCGTAAAAAAAGAAGGAGATAACATATCTGAAGGACAAGTAATTATGTCCCTTGAATCTCAAAGTAATTTATTAAAAGCATCATATTCTTCGGCAATAGTAGCATTACAAAATGCACGAAAAGGATTTTCTTTGGCAAAAAAATCGGCACAGCAAAGTTTAAAAGATGCAGATCTACAAATTAAAAATGCAAATTTAGCACTCAATAATGCAGAAATTGCATATAATAGATTAAAAGATTCTGAAGTATTTAAGAAAAATTCGAATACAGCAACAAAAGAAAATAGCGATAAAATATTAGAAATTGCTAAAAAAAATTTAGAGATTTCTAAAAAATCTTTAGCAGATATTTTAGAAATGGCAGAGCAAACGAATATTCGATATGTTGATACTATTGCGAGCTCTACCGCGTCTTCTCTTATTGCAATGAGAGGTTATGCAGATTTTGTTGATTCATTAATTGGAGCTTCTGAATTCAAAAAACATGATAATGATTCATTTGAAGTCTACTTATCAGGAACATCTGGAAATCTTATACAAGAAATTCAAACGGAATGGAAAATTTTTTCAAATGATTTACATCTTTTAGAAGTACATTTTGCTAAAATTTCAAAATCAGAATATACCATTTCCGATAAAGAAATTTTACTACCCATATTATCAAATACACTCGATAGGGCAAAACAAATGCAAGAAATATTGCGAAAAATGGAAACAATGCTGAATAAATCGGTATCTTCTATTTCATTTCCTGAATCGAGAATTTCTGAATTAAAAACCAAAATTTTAAACTCTCAATCTTTACTAGAAAAAGATATGCAATCTTTAAAAGATTTACGACAAAGCATATCCGATTTTACTATTCAAAATTCACAAAAGATTTCAGCCGCAGAGCTTGCTATTGCATTAAGAGAATCGGAAGTATTAGCACAAGAATCTCAAAACACAGTTGCTAAAAGTTCGGAAGGAATTACAGAAGTGAGTATTAATTCCGAATTAGTTGCGGCAAAAAATGCATTTTTAAATGCTGAAAATGCCCTAGAGTTTGCGAAATCTCAAAAGGTATCGGTTTCAATTCAAGGAGATTTAACAATTCAATCAGCATTGGCACAAATGGATGCATCACAGTCATTATTAGACCAAGCTGCACTTAGTCTTTCAAAACTAACCATTACATCAGGAATAAAAGGAACAGTTAGTAAAGTTTTAGCATTTGCTGGAGATACTGTTTCTCCAGGCACTCCACTGATGATAATCTCAGATTATTCTGAATTAAAACTTGTGAGTGATGTTTCTTTGGAAGAAAGTTTTTTGATAAAAAAAGGAATGAAAGCCGAAGTTTCTATAGATGGTATTAAAAAAACATTTATTGGAACTGTATCTATTATTTACCCAGAAGCAGATAAAATAACAAGAAGAGTTCGAATCGAAATTTTAATTCCAAATAAAGAAAAAATTCCAGCAAATGTTTTTGCAACTGCTAAATTAAAATTAAAAAAAGAAAAACCTCAAATATATATTCCTTCAAAATTATTAGTAAGTCAAAATCCTCCAAGTGTAATGGTTCTCACACGAAAAAAATGTACAAAAGAAGAAAAAGAAACAAATAATTGTATTGTACAATATAACAATAAACAGTTATATATTTTAGAAAAAAAAGAACTTATACTAAACAATACAGAAGAAACAGAATTTGGCCTCCCTGTGAAATCGGGACTTCGGAGAAATCAATATATTTTACAAGATAAATCGAATATTTTATTTGAAGGAGATATTGTTTTATTACAAGAAAATAAAGAAAATAATGATACAAACAAGAATACAGAAAAAAGTGAAAAAGATAAGAATACTGAGACAAAAGAAGAAATAACTCGTATATAAAAAGTTTTACAAAATGCTACAACACAAAAATTATTATTTATAATTGAAAGTATTATGAATTTCCTTCCGAATATTTCACATTTTTCGCTCACTTCTCTCGCAATTGCTTTTCTTTTAACATTTATAACTGTTTTTGTTTGGCATGAAATTTTATCTCGATCTCGAAGAAAAAATCTTGCATTCTTTTTCTGCCTCGTATTTTCAATTGCAATGCTATTTGGATGTATTTGGATTGTATTCTTAGAAAAAAGTATTACTCTATATCTCGTTCAATTTTTTCATACTTTTACAATATATCCTCTCTTTTTTGCTCTTGTCATTGTAGGAGCAATCGTAGAATTTGGGAAAAATACAATTGTTCGATTTTTTGGAAAAAAATTTTTTGAAACAATCGATGATGTTATTGATTTATCATTTGCAACAGCTTTAGGATTTACAGCAACTGAAAATATTTTTCATTTTTATAATTTATTCTTTTTGGCAGATACATACGAAACCCCAATGATTATTGTAAAAGAAGTTATTTCTCAAGTATTTTTTATACTCCCAATTCATTTATTTTGCTCTGGAATTTTTGGATATTATTATGGAATGGCACTTTTTGCAGATCCTAATCAACGAAAATTTTGGAAAAAATTATATGGATTTGTACAGTTTATAAAAGGAACTGTAATTTCAATTTCTGTATACGGTTTATTTTTTTATATAATGAAACAAGAATATAGGATGGGAGATATTGCGAGTCTATTCGGGTTTGAACACTTCCCTTTTAATGAAAGTATGTTTCCTTTCATTTCATTTCTTTTTTCTTCTCTTACTGCACTTTATTTATTTGAAAAAATAGGAAATGCTGATTTTATAACAGAAACAAAAGCTGAAAAATTAAAACGCAAAGAAAAAGAATTGGCAGATACACATGAAAAAAAGGGGGAATAATAAAAAACACAGAGTAAAACACAGAGTAAAATAGAGAGTAAAAATTTTTTTTTATAACAAAACATGAATATTCAAAACAATTTGAAAATAAAAAATCTTATATATTTTCATGGTAAAATATTTTTACTATCATTATTCCTCCTAATAGCATTGTGGTATTCACTTTTTATTGCAAAATTTTCTTTTATATTTACAATTGACTATACTATAAACAATACTATTAGTACTCTGCATTCTTCTGAGATAATTAATAATTATTTCATTTTTGTTACCCACCTTTTTGACCCAAAAATATTTTTATCATGGTTTTTTATACTGCTTTTCCTACTCATTTGGAATAAAAAAAAATATGAAGCACTCTTTCTTTTTTTTGGAGTAGCAGGAGGGCAAACTATTAAAATAATTATGAAATGGATGACCGACCGACCAAGACCTGAAAATCCATTTGCCTTATATATACATGAATCAAGTTTCCCAAGTGGGCATGCAATGACTGCCATTTTTCTTGCCATTGCTCTATCATACTTATTCACAAAAAAATTCTCAGAACGAATGAAATATATTGTTCGTATAAATATTACAACAATTGCCTTATCTGTCGCATTTTCTCGAATATTTCTGCAAGTTCATTATTTTTCAGATGTATTTACTGGAGCTATTCTTGCGATTGGAAGTTTTGCTTTTACGGTTCTTATTTTTACATTTCTACAGCAGAAATATCAGCACACTTCTTTATATAAAAAATTATTTTTTTAATTATACATCATGAAAAATATATTTACCCTATGGCACAATCCGCGATGCTCGAAAAGTAGAGAAGCTTTAAAACTACTCGAAAATAACAATATATCCCCTATTATTCGAGAATATTTAAAAGATACTCCTTCACAAACAGAACTCCATGAAATTTTATCACTTTTAAACATTGATAAAAATAATACTGAAAGTCTGTTAAAAATTGTTCGAAAAAAAGAAAAATTTTGGAAAGAAGAAAATATCATACTTTCCGAGTTATCAGCAGACGAAATAATTGAAAAATTAGTTCAATTCCCAAAAGCTATTGAAAGACCTATTTGTATTAAAAATAATGAGATTGCAATAATTGGAAGACCTCCAGAAAATATTTTAACCCTTCTGTAACAATGTTTTTTGAAAAAATAAACTCTGTACTAAAAAAAAGAAAAAAAAAATCAGGATTTCAACAAAAACGAACCTATACAAAATATTCGAATGGATATATTCGATTTCTTTTTTTGAGTGCAACATTTGTATTTGGATTCTTACTCGTTTTATGGAAATTATACCAAATACAAATTGTACATCATGATGAATTTCAACAAAAAGCATATAACTCAAGAAATACCTCTTACTCTATAAATGCACGAAGAGGAAGCATATTTATGACAGATATAAAAACGGGGGAAGTTGCCCCTGTCGCACTTAATACTACATTATATACAGTATTTTTTGATGCTCGATCTGGAATCGATGGAAATGGCAATACATATGGAGCGAATGAAAAAGATTTTCCAATTGTAGCAAAAGAATTAACCGAAATTTTATACACAAAAGATAGATATAAAGAATGTACAAAAGATATAACAAAATGCCCAAAAGACAGTGTAACAGCTATAAATACAAATAAATTAAAAGATAAGAAAGAAGAAGATACGCAAACAGAAACAGAAACAGAAACAGAAAAAAATAAAAAAACAATACAAATCACTCCATCGTATACAAAAGCCAAACTAAAATTTGAAGAAAATCTATTGGCAAATTTTTTGTATAAACGCGAAACAATGATTTGGGCAACAAATGTTGAAGAAAATATCTTACAAAATATAGAAGAACAAAGTGTTTCCAATTTATATGTTTCTTTCGAAAAAAAACACGTATATATAGATTTAATAGGATTAACTGACGCGAATAGAATATCTATTGCAACCGTATTACAACAACAATTTGGAGGAGATAAAGAAAGAATTAAAGCTAAATTATATTCAAAACGAAGAGGATATATTCCTGTGATGCACAGAGTATTTCCAGAAGAAGTAAACAAAATTAAAGCTCTTCAAAAAAAATATTATGAAATTTATTCAGAAGGAAATAGCATATCTGCATTTGAAAGCATAGGATTTAAAGAAGATCCTGTTCGATATTACCCAGAAGGAGATTTAGCAGCTCAAGTAATAGGATTTGCTGATACAAAAGGAATTGGACGATATGGAATAGAAAGTAGCATGCAATCTTTATTAAAAGGGCAAGATGGATTCTTGTCTGCATCTCGAGATACATCTGGAAATACTATTGAAAATAATGGGAATAATAATACGAAAGTAATTGATGGATCGAGCGTTGTTTTAACTCTAGACCGAACACTACAAAAATATACAGAAAAATTATTAGACCAAAAGGTTGAGGAGTTTAAAGCAGATTCTGGGCAAATAATTGTAATGAATCCTCAAAATGGAGATATATTAGTCATGGCAAATTCTCCACGATTTAATCCAAATTTATACGGAGAAGTATATGAACGCCATCAAATTACAAAAAAAGACCTGAGTGAAAAAAAGATTTATAAGTCTCAAATAATTGAAACAAAAGATGAAAATAATAATTTTATATTATCTGAATATGAGGAATTAGAGAAAGCTGCTAAAAGAGGAGGAGAAGATGAGTTTTTTGTATACAAAAATAGATTAGGACCAGGTGCGTATGTGAATAAAACCATTATGGAAATTTTTGAACCAGGATCTGTTATGAAACCCTTAATTATGGCCGCTGCCATGCAAGAAGGAGAGATTACAAAAGATACTACATACCTTGAAAAAGAACCTATTCAAGTGGGACAATTTGTTATTCGAAATGCTGATAAGCGATACAAAGGAATACAAAATATGTCAAATATAATTGAGAGATCTGCAAATGTTGGAATGGTTTTCATTGCTAGAAAAATGGGGAAAGCTCTTATGTATCAAGCATTAAAAACATATCAATTTGGAGAATATACAAATATAAACCTTCCAGAAGAATTATCTGGAGGGGTAGCCTATTGGAAGGATTGGTCTATTGCAAAACAATTTACCGTTTCTTTTGGACAAGGAGTTTCTACAACTGCATTGCAAGTCGTGCGTGCATGGTCTGCACTTGCCAATGGTGGATATTTAGTAACACCAAGAATTGTATCTGAAGTACGAAATTCAGATGGAAGTATTAAAAAATTTGAAAATACGAAAAAACGAATTTTTTCTTTTGATACTGTGCAAGACATGAAAGAAATTTTAATATCTTCTACAGAAAGAGGGGTTGCAAAAAATGGACGAGTAAAAGGATTTTACATTGCAGGAAAAACAGGAACTTCTCAAATTATTGGGAAAAATGGGCAATATGAAGACATTGAATCGAAAGATGCACAAGGAAATACAATTACAGGATTTATTGGATTTGCACCAGTAAAAAATCCAAAATATTTAATATATGTAAAATTTAATAGACCACGAAAAGCTATTCGAAACTTAGATGTATATGGTTCTACAACAGCAGCTCCAACTTTTTCAGAACTTATGGCTTTTATTTTAGACTATTTTAATGAAGAAAGTGATAAATAAAATTTTTATGCTCATCATTGGAGTGAGTATGAGTTTTTGCATGAATATAATAACCTTTGCAGAAACAAAAATAAGCCTTACAAATAATAATTCTGAAAGAATAACTGATTTAGCAAATATTTTTACACCACAAGAAGAAAACGATTTAAAAAATAAAATTTTAGAAATAGAACAAAATACACAAGCACAAGTTGCAATACTTACTATTCAAACTCTTCACGACAAAAAAATAAACCCAGAAAATTTAGATATTTTTCAATTTGGAATAGAGTTATTGTCCGATAAAAATTTAGGATGGAATATTGGAGATGAAAAACTCGATACAGGATTATTTTTAATAATTGCAAAGGCAGACCATAAATACAGATTTTTTACAGGATACGGACTGGAAGGCGTTTTACCAGATTTACAACTAAAAACTATTTCTGAAGAATATTTCCCCCAATATTTTAAACAAGAGAAATATTACACAGGAATTCAGCATGCACTGCTGGATATTCATAAATATTTAGAAAATGATGAAGAAATTATACGAAAATATACAAAACCTATTTCTGAAGAATTTAGCAAAATAGCAATTTTCTTGCTTATAGCATTCTCTTTTTTTGCAGGGCTTTTTGTTTCTGCTATAGATAATATAAGTAAAAAAAAGAAATTTTTATTAGGAATCTCTACTATAATTTTAATAACAATACTTACTCCTTATATATTTTTTGATATTGGATTTTTTGCTCTTGCTCTCTTCTTATTCGCATCGGGAGAAACAGGTAATTCTGGTGGATTTTCTTCTGGAAATTGGTCAAGCGGAGGAGGATTTAGTGGAGATTCTGGATTTTCTAGTTTCGGCGGTGGTAGTTTTGGAGGAGGTGGATTTGGTGGAGATTGGTAAAAAAGAATTGAAAATTGATATATTTTTATAATTTTTATACAATTAAAATTGTTAGAATACAAAAAAAAGATGAAGCCTTGAGCCCATCTTTAAAAAAATTAAGAGAAGCATTTTCTACTTCAATCAACAGGTCAGTAATAAAAAAATATTAGCATTCAACCCATTACAAAATAACTATAATCCTTTTGAGGATCAACTGTCAATATAAGAAGGTAATATATCACAATATTTTATGCACTTTTAATAAAAATATGAAAGGAATCGTAAAGAATGAACAGACATTACAATACTTTGGAGAAATAATGAAGGAATTTTTTGATAATGGAACTCCTGTTTTTTACAGAGTTCACATTTCAAATGTAAAAACTCTTTTACAAGAAATTATTGATTATGAAGATTACACAAAAAATACAAAAGATTTCAACAACAATTATGTTTTAAGATTAATTGAGGAATTATTTTATGCAATGAATAAAGATATAATTTTCAAAACATGTTATTGCATACGATTTAAGTTTTTTAAAGATTATATTGAGAATAATAAATCGAGTCAAACAATAAAAATAAAAGAACTTTTAAATAGGATTAAGCCAATTTTACAAGATTTAAACAAAAATTATTTAAAAGATACAAGAACAGAACTTCTTAAGATTTTATCTAAAGACAATTTTGAACCTAAACATTTTATTGAGTTAAAAAAAATCTCATTTTCTCTTTCCACCGAGATATTTAGAATGGGGTATTCAAAGCATTACATATATGATAAGGTGCATAAATACTTATTATGCAAAGATGCATCTATTACAAACATTGAAACTTTTTTAGACCTATTTAATTCTAAAAAAAGAAAGTTTATGATTACTTTTAAAATTTATTCTTATAAGAAAGAAGTTTTAAATATACTAGATGCGAAACCATTACAAGACACATCAGAGGTTTTGCTAAATACTACAAAACAACATGTTCGTACTGCTTTTAATAAATTTAGACAAACAAAGTATAACCATGGATTCGTAAAAAAAGAAATGACAGCTATCGATTATGAATCAGCATTACATTTAGCCGTTAAAGGAATGTATAAAGAATTTGATTTATTAAAATTTGAATATCCCAGAGATAGTTTCAGTTTGGCATCAAAAAAGGCATTAGTATTTGACACTGAAAACGCTGAATATTTTTTCCCAACCATAACTATTCAATTAGATGGATATAAAAAACCTACATCTCCAGAAGTATTTTTTCAAAAAAAAGAAAATATTAATAAGATACTGCAATCTGATTATTTAGATAAATCTACAAAACGAAAAATAGAAACCTCTCTAAAATTTTACAGATATTTTCAAGAATCAGATACTCTTGAGCATAAATTTCTAAATTTGTGGATAGGATTAGAAAATATGTTTTCACTCTCTGGAGACCATGGAGCATGGCAGAATATTAACTCCATTTTTCCAAAGATTCATTCATTGTCTCATATAGATACACTTTTAACAGACCTTTTAAAAGTACAATATATTCAAAAGACTAAAGAGGAAGAACGAGAGGAGAGTGTAAACGCTTTAGAACGTTATATTTCTTGCAATAATCTATATAAAACTTCTAATTTTTATGAATGTTTAAAAATAAATGATAAATTTTTAAATATCAGAAATTTAGAAGTTGTTAAAAATGATAACTTATTTTATGGGAAATTACACAGGTTAAAACATAGGATCGTTAAGCCTAAAGAGTTTATAAAATCTCATAAAAATCAAGTTACTTGGGATTTATTTAGAATGTACAGAATCAGAAATATGATTATTCATCAAGGAGTATCTTCCCCTTATAATATTCCATTAGAAGCATTGGTTTCAACCTTAGAAAATTATTATCTACATATTTTTGAAATTTTAATAGCAAAACTTTCTACTAATGATAGATTTCAAAACATTGAACAATTATTTGAGTCGTGCATGAGAACTTATGACTTTTTAGTTTCAGACAAAAATAAAATTTCGGACGAAACAAATCCTGAAAAAATTAGACTTAAAATTTTAAAACCTACACTTCTATTCTAACTTTAACAACAAAACATGTTTCAAAAAATTAAGAACTGGGTATACGAAAAATTTACAAAAAATAAAAAAATTTCTATAGAAGAAGTAAAAAATAAATTATTAAAAATAAATAATAATATTATTAGCATATATAGCTATCCCAAATATGAAACAGAAACTATTGTTTTAATAATGCAGAACAAAGAAAAAAATATTTTTAACACAATACAACAGAGAGAAATAAAAAATATTTTACAGAAAATTTCATTTATTTGCTTAAGTCAAAAAGAAATAACAGAAGCTATTGATGTTTTTTCTCTGCAATTTTTTGATATAAAAACAACAGCAACACATATATATGGTACAGATATTTTCAAAAATATTACGATATCAAATGCTCATTTAAGACGAAAAATGGAATTTGATATTCGAAATAAATCGATTTATTTACGACAAGAAAGCATTAAAATTCCTGCAAATATTTTAATTCATAATATTCTATCCGAGTTAAAACCAGTAATACATGCTGCACAATATTTAAACATATCTCTTGTTTTAGAGGCACTACAAAATGTTGAAGAGATTACCGAAAATATTAACAATAATAATGCAAAATATTCAGAAAAAGAATTACTTCTTGCTATTTCAAATATTAGCGAGATGCTCGAAATATGGGCAGATGAAGTTGAAAAATATGAAAATAAATTATAATATAAATTTATAATATATTTAATAATACATACCTATGAATAAAATAGCTTTATATATAGTTGGAGCCGTTGCAATTATGGGATTATGGGTATCGTCTAGTTATAATTCTCTTGTTCCATTAGACGAAACCGTACAAGAAAAATGGTCAAATGTTCAAAATCAGTACCAAAAAAGATCTGATTTAGTCCCAAATATAGTTGCAACTGTAAAAGCTGCAGCAAAGAGTGAAAAAGAAATTTTAACAGGAGTAATTGAAGCACGAGCGAGTGCAACAAAAATAACGGTAGATATTCATGACGCAGAAGAATTAGCGCAATACCAAAAGCAACAACAAGGTCTTACTCAAGCACTCGGACGGCTTATGATGATTACAGAACAATATCCACAAATACAATCGAATCAAAACTTTTTAGGGCTACAAACTCAACTTGAAGGAATTGAAAATAGAGTTTCGGTAGAACGAACGCGATATAATGAATCTGTTAAAAACTTTAATATAAAAATCCGGTCGTTTCCAACAAATATTATTGCGGGAATTGTTGGTTTTGAAAAATATGAACCATTTAAAGCAAGTCAAAAATCTCAAGAAGCTCCTGACTTAACAAATGCATTTTAAATTTTTATGAAAAATAATACTCATGTACCATTTTTAGTTATAGGATCTGGAATTGCAGGAATGAGTACAGCTCTTCATTTATCGAAACTGGGAAAAGTTATACTCTGTACAAAATCAAAATTAATATCTGGGTCTAGTCCTCTTGCACAAGGTGGAATAGCTGGCGTTATCAATAAGAATGATAGTTTCGAGAGCCATATTCAAGACACAATGAATGCTGGAAGAAATACCAATAATAAGAAAGCTGTTGAATTATTAGTACATCAAGCACCAGAAGAAATTCAATTTTTAGAAAATTTAGGAGTTCGCTTTGAAAAAGACCAACACTTAGAAGGCGGACATTCATTTCCTCGTGTTTCAAATAGTAAAGATATTTCTGGGAAAATTATTATTGAAACTTTAGCGTTTAATATTCTCGCAAATAGGAATATTTCAATAATGGAAAATACAGAGCTTTGTAAAATTGATGCTCAAAATAAATCTATTTCTTCTAGAAGTAACAACACAAACAATGTGAATAGAATTTTTGCAGAATATATAATTGTTGCCACTGGTGGATATTCTTCTTTATATCAAGATTCAACATCTCCAAAAGAAAATATGGGAGATGGAATTTCTTTATGTATAAACGCTGGCATCGCGACAAAAGATTTAGACAAAGTTCAATTTCACCCAACAGTTCTGAATAAAAAACGAGAAAATAAACCTCAGCTTTTGCTCACAGAAGCAATTCGTGGTTTTGGGGCAAAAATTATTGATAAAAACGGAAAAGAAATTATAGATGCATTACAACCTCGAGATATTGTTTCAAAAGCAATTTATTATGAAGAAAAAAAACAAAAAAGTAAGAATTGTGTATTTTTAGATGCACGAAATATTAAAAATTTTTCTACAAAATTTCCTTTTATTGCAAATATTTTAGAAACCGAGTTTGCTCTAAATGCTGAAAAAAATTTACTTCCTATTACCTTCGGAGCACATTATTGTATGGGTGGAATTAAAACAAATATTTGGGGAGAAACGAGTACTCCCGATATTTATGCCGTTGGAGAATGTGCGCATACAGGAGTTCATGGAAATAATAGATTAGCTTCAAATTCACTTTTAGAGGGGCTAGTATTTGCTCGTCAAATTGCAAAAAGTATTAGTAACAAAATAAAAAATAAAAATAAAAAATATTCAGAAAATAGAATATATAAAGAAAATAAAAATGAGACTGTTTATGACGAATCAGAAGAGAAATATGCTCAATATAATTCAGAATTTTTAGAAACTATTAAAAACTCTCTTTCTCAATATTTAAGTATTGAAGAAAATAAAATAAAAAAATTAGAGAATATACAAATAGTACAAAAAATATTTAAAGATTTAGAAAAAAATAACTATAAATTATCATATAGAAATAAAAATATTTTAACACTTGTTCAAAGGCTTGCAAAAGATGCAGAAAACAATGTATAATGTTTTGATACAAAATTTTTACTTATTTTCAATACATACAATACAATGGAAAACTTCCCTTTCTTTGAATATATCTTCCCTGTTATTAGCATTCTTTCTCTTTTATTAGGACTTTTTGGAGCTTTTATAATTAGTGTAGGTTCTGCAAAAAGTGCATGGGAATACATAAAAAATAAAAAAAATTCTTTTCAAAAAATTAGACTTATTTTTGGTCAACACTTAATAATTGGACTCGATTTTTTTGTAGGAAAAGACATTATTGATACAATGCTTATTAATACAGGTATAAATTTTTGGGAAGAAATAACTATTTTAATAATTGTAGTGGTTATTCGAATTTCATTAACCATTATGGCAGAACGAGAACTACAATCACTCACAGAATCTAAAAATATTTAAAACAGTATATGTGTCAAAAAAAATTAGAAACATTATTATCTCCACAGTCTGTTGTTATAATTGGAGCCTCTGAAGATACATCAAAAGTAGGAAATATATTATTAAATAATATTATAAATAATAATGTAAAAGTTTTTGCAGTAAATCCAAAAGGTGGAAACGCATATGGAGTTCAATTTACAAAAAAAATATCAGACTTATCCAGCATTCCAGATCTTGCGATTATCGCTATTCCATCTCAATTTGTATTACAATCTATAGTGGAATGCGGAATTTTTGGCATAAAAAATATAGTAATTATATCTGCAGGATTTAAAGAAGCAGGAAATTTTGAATTAGAAGAAAAAATTATAAATGCTTCTAAAAAATACAATATAAATATTGTTGGACCAAATTGTTTAGGATTTTTAAATGTACACAAAAATATAAATGCATCATTTGCCTCATCAAGACCTCTAAAGAAAGGAAATATTGCAATGGTTTCACAAAGTGGAGCAATGGCTGTTGCAATGATGGATTGGGCGAATAAAGAAAATATCGGGTTCTCAAAAGTAATTACGATGGGAAATAAATCTGATATCAATGAAAATGATTTTTTACAATATTTAGCAGAAGATCCAGAAACCGATGTAATTGTTTTATATTTAGAAAGTATTGAAAATGGGCGAAAGTTTTTTGAAATCGCATCAAAAATTTCAAAAACAAAACCCATTATAATGGTGAAATCTGGAATTTCTATAAAAGGTTCAATCGCTGCAGTTTCACACACTGGAGCATTATCAGGAAAAAAAGAAATATTAGAAACCGCTCTGTTACAAGCAGGAATTCATTCTACTCATTCGTTACAAGAAATGTTTTTACTTTCAAAAATATTTTCTCATTTTGCATATAAAAAAAATTATCCTGAAGATATTACAATTATAACAAATGCAGGAGGACCAGCAGTCATGGCTGTAGATAATGCAGAAATTTTCAATGTTTCACTTTCCAGTTTTTCAGAAGCAGAACAAAAAAATTTAATGAAGAAGTTACCCAATGGGGCCAGTTGCAAAAATCCTATAGATATTTTAGGAGACGCAACAAGTAGACGATATGCACAAATCTTAGAAAATTTAAAAAATATAGAAAGAACACAAAATAAAAAATCTATATATTTAATTTTACTCACACAGCAATCAATGACAGATTCTGTTACAATTGCTAAAATGCTAAAAAAATTTCAGGATAAGAATTCTGATAAAATTATTATTGCATCATTTATGGGAGGCGAAGATGTTGTTCCTGCCAGAGAATTATTAAAAGATTACGGGATCCTGCATTTTGACTACCCAAGAGAAGCTCTTTCAAGTTATGCACATATTATAACACAAGAAAAAAATAAGAAGATAAAAATAGATAAAACAAGAGAGAAAACAAGAAGTACAATAAAAGATAAAATTCAAAATTTATTATTTGAAGAAATAAAACAACACAGAAAAATGTGCACAACAAAAACGATTTCAGAAATTTTACACCTATATGATATATCATTTGCCGAAGAATTTTTATGCACATCAAAAAAAGAAGTGAGTAATGTTTGGAATAAAATCAATACGAATAATTCTGGAAATAATACTAAGATTGTTATGAAAATCGCCTCTGCAGAGATTCCTCATAAAACTGACATAGGAGGCGTTCTATTAAATATAACATCAGAAAAAGAAGCACAAGAAGGATATGAGCATATTTTAAAAAATATTTCAGATGCACAAAAAGAAAATAAGTTAGAAAAAAATATTAAAATCGATGGTATAAGCATGCAAAAAATGATGAACTCACATTCAAAAGAAGTATATGTTGGATTTAATCGTGATGCAGTTTTTGGAAATG
>CAMZKJ010000045.1 GCA_947311245.1 uncultured Candidatus Altimarinota bacterium | reverse complement strand
TTCAAATTTCGCTCCCCAAACTCCTGTAGTAATTTCTTCAATTGTTTGCGTTTTCAATAGAGTTGTTCCATTGTAAAGCGAAACTGTAGAGATAGAATCTTTAGCCATAGTTGGAAGTCCTGTAGTCGAACGAGCAACTGAATCAGATCCATTTACAGCAACAGAACCTGCCGCTGAAGTATTAACTGCTGCAGTAACATTTATAGGATTAGAGTTATCAGTACCATCAGTAACAGTATCTTTAACTGCAGTAACGGTAATAACTGCACCATTTGCAACTGCTGTATCAACATCTGCTAAAGCAGTAAGAGCTGTAGCTAAAGCTGTTGCAACACTTTCTGGAGTATCATTAGCTACTGCTGTATAAGTAGCAGCACCTGCAACCGTTGTTACTTGGAATATATCTCCAGCAAGAACTGTTCCAGAGATAGTAACAGTTGCTGTTTGTGCAAGTGCAGTATCTGAAGAGAATGCTGTTGCAGAGAATGAATCGTTTGTATCAGGAATTGCTCGAGTAAGAGAAGGTGTACCTGTTGCTCCCACTTTTGTAATAAGAAGAACTAAAACATCTGTATCTATTGCTCCTTGTTGAGCAAGAGTATATGAAGCATCTGTAACCGTAACAGCACAAGATGAAGCAGCTGTTCCTCCAAAAGTAGAAACTACATCTGCTCGACTCGCCCCAGAACATCCTGTAACAGAAGCAATTTCTGCACCTGCACTATCTTTTAAAATAAATTTATCAGTAGTACCAATATTACCTGCTGAGTTCAGAGTAATAGTTGCTGTATCTGCAGTAGCGTCTACTCCAGAAGTACCAGCCACTATAGAAAGATTAGCATTTGGAGTAGTTTGAGTTCCTACAAGACCTGCAATTGTTGGACCGTCAGTAATAATAACATTTACATCATTAACAGAAACATCTTCATCATCAGCTTTTACTTTATACACTGCAACAGTGTTATCAGTAGTACCAGCAATAAGAAGTTCATTACTTGGTGTATCTGCGTTATCTAAAGTTACAGCTAATGTTCCAGCATCTACAAGTGTAAATGGAGCAGCTGTATATGTAGTATATGGAATAGTTGTAGTATTACCATACGTTCCATCAGTTTCAACTTCTTGAAATTCAACAGAAGTTAATGAAATTACAACAGTTTTGTTAGTAGCTACTTCATCAGCAACATCAACAATAACCCGAATTTCTACTTCTTCTCCTTTTTCAACCATAAACTTACCAGAAGTAAGTTCATCTAGATCAGAAAAAGTAAACGGAGAAGTAACATTTACTCCTGATTCAATATTAACCCATGAACCATTTACATTTGCTTGAACAGAATAAGAATTTAAATCTGAATCTGTAGCAGTTCCAGTTTGAGTAAATACTAATCGTTCTACTGAAATATCTTTAACATTGTCAGCTCGAATAGTACCATTCCATACAACAGCTCCTTTAGTAGAAGCTACATATGTATCAGATTGAAGAGTTTTGTTTGTAACTGTAATTCCTGCTTCTTGAAGAGTGTAATCTTTAGTAGAAAGAGTTCCAGCTGGTTTAATATCAAACCCTGTAGTTTCGTCAGAAATTTGACCAGTTACTTTTACAGTATCTAAACCTCCTAAAACAGAAGAAAATTTAAATTTATATGTAGAGTTTTCAACAAGGTTATCTTTTGTATCAGCTACAATGTAGAATACAGCAGTTTCCCCAGCTCCAATAAATAAATCATCATTCCAGTCAAGAGTTTGAGTACAAGATCCATCAGTAGCACAAGTTGAAACTGCAACAGCGTCTACTGTTCCAAGAATAGTAGAGTTGTTTTTAGCAGATACAAGTTTAATATTTTGTAAATCATCAGATGCAGTAGCAGAATTTGTAATTAATTCAAATTTATACCCAGCTTTATCAATTTCAATTGGTTCTGCTTTATTGATAATAGTAAGAGTACCAAAAACAATTCCATCAGTATCTTCTGCAACATCAGTAGCAGTAGAATCTAATACAAAAGTAATATCTCCTCCGTCTATATCAATTTTATAATCAGCAGTAATATAAGCTTCAGAAACACCAGTTAATGTTTTAGCAACACCAAACCCGTATTTAGCACCAGTAACTGTAATATCAGATGGTTCATCTATAAATAAACCAAATGCATCAGCTGTAAAAGTATCAATAGCACCTGTAAAATCTGCTTTTACAACAAATGTTTTATCAGAACCATCAAGAATTTTATATCCTGCTGCATCTTTTTCAGTAAAAACAAAAGTAATTCTGTCATTTACTGATTGAGCAACAACATTAGAAATTCGTTCTCCATCAACTTCAACATAGAAATTTTCAACATCTCCATCATCAAGAGTTCCAGTTGTTTCAAGAGTTAAAGTAGAAACATAAACATCTTCTACAGAAGTAGCGTTAAATTTAAACCGAGCAACTTCAACATCTTTTTCTCCTACTGTAACAGCAGAATCAGAAGGTTTTTGAAGAGTAGTAGTAACTCCACCAATCTCAATATTAGCAACTTTCATCGTTTCTCCAACAAGTGGAAATGTTCCAGTTGTTTTAACAACTGCTCCAGAAGTTTTACCAACAAGAACAATTGAATCTGCAGAGACTAATGCAACAGCATGTTCTCCTGCAGTTTCTGTTAATGATTCAATATCAGCTTTAATGTAAACAGTTTTAGTAGTTCCAGCAGCAATAACAACTGGATCTCCTTGTAAGTTTAAAGTAGCAATATCATCTTCTCCAGAGAAGTTTTTATCAGATCCTCTAGGAATAACCCCTTCGAATACTTGAACATTTTTTACTTCTTCTGCATCTCCAAGCCCAGTATGTTGAACTGCAAGACCTGTAAGAAGTAAATCTTCGTCATTAGACGCAGTAATATCTAAAGCAATAAATGGTACTTGGTACGCATTTTTAGGAATAGATTGTGCAGCTGGTGAGTTTTGTGAAACCACAACCTCAACAGTAGCATCAGTTGTTACAACTGGTGTAGGCGTAGCCGATCCAGTTGCAGTAGGAGTAGCAGTTGCTACAGGAGTAGCAGTAGGTGCAGTAGTTTCTCCACAACTTGGGTTAATAGAAGCTACAAATACTTTAACAGCAGCAGCTCGAGTAATTGGAGCAGCTGGGTTAAATTGAGCACCTCCTTTAATAACACAGTTTCCGTATGCATTTCGTACATATGGAGCATACCATGCGCTTTCAGCAACATCAGTATATGGAAGAGTTACATCAACAGATTTAACTTCTAAAGCTAAAACAATAACTTTAACAGCTTCAGCTCGGTTAACAGCTCGACCTGGTTCAAAATTAGTTTTTTCTCCGTCAATAATTCCAGCTTCAGCTGCATAGTTTACAATATCGTAATACCATGCATCAGCAGAAACATCTGCGAAGTCAGCAGATTCATCATAATCTACAGAAGTAATTGCTTCTCCTCCGTTAGCATAAACTGCAACCATTTTAGTAAGTGCAGCTCTTGTAATAGAGTCATTTGGGTTAAAAGATGGTTTAGTTCCATCAATAATCCCTTCAGTAATAGCAGTATCAAGATACGATCCAGTTTCTACCCAGTGACCAGCAACATCATTAAAAGATGAAGCAGACACAGCACCAGCAAGTGCAAGAGTAGCAACAGACGCTCCTGAAATAAGTTTTTTCAAGTTCATTTGTATAAATAAAAATTAGTAGCAAAAAAGCTTTGTGAGCTTTGCGAATATCAAAGCTATAAAAGCCAAGATTTATATAATAGATGTTTTTTTAATTTTTAGAGTTTTGTATGAATAACAAAAACAATTTTTATATAAGTATAAAAAATATAATTTCATACAAAACTTTTATATATAAGTTTTGTGTAGACACTTCGCAAGCGAATTATCTATCTTTCGTTTTTCCGTCACATTTCAAAGGTCACAATCTTTTTCGTTTTCTCATTTTTTTGTTATATAGTTGTAGAACAAAAAAACTGTAGAAATAATGGAATGTAGAAATTTATATTTTACCGGTCACAAAAATAACCAATATATAAATTTCAAGAGCAATCTTCGCACATACCTTTTTAAAATGTCAATATTTTTTATAGTAAAATATAAATCATCTCATAATCTAGTAATAGCGTATTTAAAAAGCAAATACCTTCCTGCTCACTAGTCATAAACGCAAGAGTGAAGAATTTGTTTCACTTTTTTCTACAATATAAATAAAAAACAAATTTATAGCTGTATAAAGCGAAAAATTCCATCTTTCATGTAAAAACACCGATTCTCTTTTGCATTACAAATTCCATCAAAAACTCTATCCTTAGTCGATATAAACTGAAAGGTATCTTGCACAGACGAAAACAAATAAACAGAGTCGTTAAAAAATAAAACAAATCTCCCATCTTCAAGAGAATACGACGCTTTATTTTGCTGTAAAAACACACCTTTTAACTCACCCCCAATACCTGCAAACAACCCATCACCTCTCGATATAAAAGAAAAGAAATAATTTCTAAAATCATACTCCTCTTTTGAAACAGAAGGCGTATACGAACCAACCTCAACATAAAAAAGCTCATCTTTCTTTTTTCCTGATATCACAAAACGGTGCAAATCTTTGTCATAAACAACAGAGACAACAGGAAATTCTGGAAAAACAGATTGAACCCCTTCTTCACCTATTACTACATAAAAAACCTGACGCAAAAAAGAATCATACCACAAGAACGCACCATCTTTAGAAGAAAAAGCAACAAGATCCCCTTTTTCAGAAAGAGAAAACAACAAATTATCAATATTTTCTGGCATTAAAAAAACAGAATCAAAACGCTGAGAAACCCCATCATTCCCACCAATTACCACAGAATCATAACACCTTTCTTTTTTCTCAAATTCATCAACGCATAAATCATAACTCCCCATCTCATATTGTGCATACCTTTTACTATTTTCAATATACGCCCCCTCTAAATACAACGGAGATGTAGATGAAAAATAGGCATACCCCCTTTGCAACACCCGTGAATCAAAAAAACTAAACCCATTCAAAAATAAAAAAACAAGGTATATTCCTAATCCAAATAAAAACACCCACAAAGAAACAAAAAACAACGACAAAACACCTCTCCTTTTCTTCATTTCTATAATTTAAATTCTACAATTTTATAATTTTACACCAAAGACACTTTCGACAAACAAGATATATTCATCAAATTTTTTCTTATTAGTCTCAATATAATCAGATTCTACAGCCAATTCCAAAGAAGACACTTTCGACATCTTTTTTATAAACCCAAAAAATTCGGCAATCGCAATAGGACTATTCAAATTATCATTCATTGCTTTTTCAAACTTTTTTTTCGATTTTTCACATAAATCAACCGACGGATACCCAGAGAAATCAATAATTTTTTTAATATTTTTCCGTAAGCGCTCCAACATTTTTCCAGCTCCAGACAATGATTCATCAGATAAATTTATTTTTTTCCCATAATTATTTATAACAAGAAAAAAACGAACAACTTCAGGCGAAAATCCTTTTTTTTCTAAATCTTCCAAAGTGTAAAAATTGCCCAAACTTTTCGACATTTTTTTCCCATCAATCATTAAATGCTCGTTATGCACCCAATACCGTGCAGGATCCTTTCCATACCCCGCTCGACTTTGTGCAATCTCATCTTCATGATGAGGAAAACATAAATCAACACCTCCCGAATGAATATCAAAAGGAAAAGTATTAAACAATGCTTTCTCCATAGCAGAACATTCAATATGCCACCCTGGACGACCATACAAACAGACACTTTCGCCATTTTTTTTGTCTACAATGTCAAAACTCCAAAACGGCTCACCTTCTTTTTTAGCCTTCCACAAGACAAAATCAAAATCTGAACGAGTGTCAAAACTGTCAGTAGACACTCTCTTTGTCTCTTCCATTTTGTCAAAATCAACATGTCCAAGTTGTCCATACTCAAACCCATTTTTTTTCGCATATTCCGAATACCGTAAAACATCAAAATAAACCGATCCATCTGAAATATATGCAAAATCATTATCAAGAATATTTTGAATTAAAGTCTTCATCTCCTCTATATAATCTGTAGCTTTTGGCAAAGAAAAAAATGACGATTTCACAATAGACACTTTCGCCAAATCTTTAAAAAACAAGTCTGAATAGCCTTTTGTAAAAGAAGACAAACTCGACAACCTAGACAAGTTAGAAGAATCTTTACACATACCTGAAAAACACGACTTTTGTATTGTCTTGTCATCCACATCTGTAATATTCATCACCCATTGAACCGAATACCCACAGCCATTTTTTAACCATCTATATAATAAATCCGAAAAAATAAAAGCCCTTAAATTTCCAATATGAACCCGATCATACACAGTAGGCCCACATGAATAGAAAGAAACCTCTCCTTCTTTTACCGGAATAAATTCAACTTTTTCTTTTTTTCGCGAATCAAATAAATACAGCATACCTCCTATTAATAAATAAGCATAAAAATTCTAGAAACATTACAAAAATTATACTACAATCACTGTATATTTTCTAGACAATCATAGTATGAAAAAAAACAGAACAAAAAATATTCTTATAATTGGAGCTGGACCTCTTCCAAATGATACAATAGGAATCCGAGAAGCCGCAGGACTCAGAACTCACCAATTTGTAAAAAGCGTAACACACGCAGGACACAGAGCAACTCTTGTCTGCATTCATAACAACGACAACTTTCAAGAACAAATAGAGCAAGACAAAATAAATAACACACAAGACAAAAAAAAATTCTATAAAAATACAACAATTTTTCGAGTACACAGACATGACAAAAACCTGAAGAGAAAAATAAAAAAACTTATAGACAAAGTAGACATAATAATAGGAGTAAACACCTTCCCGTCCTTTATTTCTGCACAAATTTGCCCAATAGACACACCACTATGGACAGATTTAAACGGCTGGATTATGGCAGAATCACAAGCAAGAGGGTTTACAGAAAAAACAAATATTCACTTTGCAAATGCATGGAAACAAGAATCTTTCATACTGAAAAAATCAGACAAAATCTCTACAGTGTCTACTGCTCAAAAATTTTGCACTATTGGAGAAATGGCAAGCTCTGGACACATAACACACCAAAACTTTCATGAAGAAATTGTCTATAGCATTCCAAATACAACAGAATTTTTCAATATAGACAAAGTAAACACAACAAAAGACAAGAAAGACAAAAAAGACAATAAAAAATTATTTAAAGGCGTAAAAATACCAGACGATTCAATCGTTATTAGCCACATTGGCGGATACAACAATTGGGTAGACACTTCGACACTATTCACTGCAATAGACAATGCAATGTCTATATGTCCAAACCTCTATTTTATCTCTACAGGTGGAGCAATTAAAAATGTTTCAAACAAACCTTTCTCAAATTTTTTAGACAATATAGACACATCAAAATACAAAGAAAGATACATGTTTTTAGGATGGATACAAACAGAAGACATGCAAAAAGTCTACCAAGAAAGTGACATTGGAATAAATATAGATTTTAAATGTATTGAAACAGCAACTGGCGCACGAAACCGACTAAATGAAATGCTTAAATTTCAACTTCCAATCATTACAACAAACGGAAGCGAAATCGCCAAAGATATAAAAAAATACAAAGCAGGAGAGTCTGCAAATAGCGGAGATTCAACAGAGTTGACAAAAATTATAATCAAAATGGCGACATTGGCAAAAGAGTCTAAACTAGAAAAATACAAAGAAAATTGCCAGTTTCTCCACACAGAAATATACGACCCGAAAAAACTTATGAAACCACTTCTAGAGTTTATACAAAACCCAACAATACGAAACAAAACAAATACAAAACAAGATTCTATTTTTACATTTTTACAAAATGCACTGTGGTATTTAAAAAAAAATGGAATACAACAAACTGTTCATAAATTTATTCAACGATTTTTTTAAAAATAGAATTGAATCAAAATAAGAAAATATGATACAATTATCTGAAAAGCGTTTTTTAGATTTTAAACACTCTTTCAAGTTTACAAGTTTATAGATTTATTTAGAGTTATTCAGGATTATTTTTCTATTTTTCACACATATTTTGACACAAATACAAAACAATTCATTGGAACAACAACAGACCATTCATGCAATGAATGAAATTAATCGTGAATTTAAAGAAAGGGATATAATTCAGAAAGCCAAAAATTTAGGAATAAAATATATAGACCTTTCTACAATTGCAATAAATGACGATTTTCTTCGAATTATCTCAAAAAAAGAATCAATTCATACAAACAGTCTTGTTTTTTTTCAAATTGGAAAACGAATTAGAGTTGCAACCTCTAGCCCTCGAAACAAAAAAACAAAAAACCTTATTCAAAAATTAAGAGAAAAAGGCTACAAAGTTGAAGTAAATCTTTGCTCAAAAGAATCTT
>CAMZKJ010000044.1 GCA_947311245.1 uncultured Candidatus Altimarinota bacterium | reverse complement strand
GATGGAGACAAAAATATTCGTGTTCCAAAAGAGATTGAAGATGCCACAACGCTTACGTTGGAAGACTGTAAAGAACTTTTAAAAAAAGCAAAACCTGGTAAGAAAAAACCAGGAAAAAAGAAAGCAACAAAGAAAAAAGCTGTGAAGAAAAAAGTTGTAAAAAAGAAGGTAGTGAAAAAGAAGGCAACAGCTAAAAAGACTGTAAAGAAAAAAGTTGTGAAGAAACCTGCCGTGAAGAAAACAGAAAAATAATAATTATATAACTTTAACTAAAAAAATATGAAAAAACTTACATGGTTATACGATTTACAAAACTTTGCAGGAGTACTCATTGGGCTCATTATGATTTCTATTGGAAGTGTAATGTTTTTAAATGCAGGTGCAAAACTTTATATTTTTGGATTTACTTCATCGAGTTATTTTGCACCAGAAGAGAGGTGTGAAAATAATAATAGTTATGCACCAGATTCCAGAAATATTAAAAAGACACCAGAAGAAATTACATTGTGTATAGAAAAAGAGGAGAAAAAAGAGCAAAATCGATATACAAGAAGTAAGCAAGAAGATATTATTAATGGAATTATTTTAATTATTATTGGGTTTCCTTTGTGGTTTTTTCATAGACAGAGAAAAGCAAAAGAAGAAGAAAAATAAGAATAAGAATAATTATAAGAAATAAATAAATTTATTTATTTCTTATAATTTGTTCCTAAAAAATAAGTGTATATAATAAAAAAACTATGACAGAAAATGCAAAAAAAACAGAAATTACAGCAGAGAGTAAAACAAGCCATTTCGCAGAAATAACATCTCGAACAATAAAGTTAGATATGAAAGATATTGATACGGATATTATTATTCCTGCGGAATTTTTAAAAATTATTACAAAGAAAGGATTAGGAAAAAATGTTTTTTATAATCTTCGACAAAATAATTCAGATTTCCCTATGAATAGATCAGAATTTAAAGATGCAAAAATTCTAGTGGCGGGAGAAAATTTTGGATGTGGATCAAGTCGTGAACATGCACCTTGGGCATTAAAAGATGCAGGAATAGATATTGTGATATCAAGTGAATTTGCAGATATATTTAAGGGAAATGCAGAAAAAAATGGAGTACTGCCTGTTATTTTATCTGAAGAGATTGTACAAAAGTTACTAAAGAAACCAGAATTGGAAGAGTTAACTGTAGATTTAGAGTCGCAAAGGGTTATAGAAAAAGATGGTACAACTCATTTTTTTGAAATTGCAGAATTTACAAAACGACGATTTCTTGGAAATTTATCAGATTTAGACTATTTATTAGAAAATAGATCAGAAATTAAAAAATTTGAAACAAAACGAAAACAGCATTTATATTTTTAGTATAAATACTTTATTGTTACAATTCATCACTTGCTAGTAACGCAATAGCAAGTGCATCGGCAGCATCGTCAGGTTGAGGAATTTGTTGTAAACCAAGTCGCATCTGTAACACATTTTGAACTTGAAACTTTTCGGCTCTTCCGTGTCCGACCAATTTGCTTTTAATTTCAGTTGGTGAATATTCAGCTATTTTACATCCAGATTTTCTGCATAAAAATTCTATTACGCCTCGTGCTTCTGCTACACGAATGGCATTATTGACATTTTGCCCCCAAAACATTTTTTCAATCGCAAGAATTGTTGGTGAATATTTATTTATAATATCTGAAATATCATTTCCCAAGTCGCATAATCGATCTTGAAAAATATCATTTTTATTCGTAGTAATTACCCCAAAATCAAGTACTTCAAATTTTGAAGTACTTGATTTTTTTACAATGATTGCAAACCCGCATCTGTCATATCCTGGATCAATTCCAAGTATAATCATAAATTATATTAGAATTTTTGTACATAATTAAACATTGAATTTGCTGCAACGGCTCCTTCTCCAACAGCAGTGGCAATTTGATGAAAATGATTTGATCCCGTTGTTACATCTCCTGCAGAAAATAATCCTGCATTGTTCGGAAGAGCTTGTTCTTTGTCTACCACAATGTATCCACCTTTGTCTTTTTCAATGGTAAAGGTGTCTAAAAGTGCAGTATTTGGATCCGCTCCAATTTCAATAAAACATCCATCTAAAGTAAATTCTTTTCCATCTGTGGAAATTACTTTTTCAAGTTTTGTATCTCCTGCAAACTCTTTAATCGATGTGTTATATACAACTTCAATATTTGTTTTTGCAAATAATTTTTCTTGCCATATTGGTTCGGCTCGCATTTGGTCTCTTCGTACAAATAAATATACTTTTGGGCATAATTCTGCCATATAAATAGCAGCAGTTACGGCACTATCTCCTGCTCCAACAATTCCAACAGTTTTTTCTTTAAAAAACATTCCGTCACATGTTGCACAATATGTAATTCCTTTTCCATAAAACTTATCTTCTCCAATAGCTCCAAGTTTTCTGTTTTTTGTTCCTAGTGCAAGGAGTACAGTTTTTGTTGTAAGTTTTTCGCCTGAATATGTAAGATGAATAGAATATGTATTATCTTCATTTTTTTCTATTTTATTTACTTCGTCCATTTTTGTTTCAGTTCCGTATTCAACTGCAGATTCCTTAAATTTTTTCATTAATTCTGGTCCTTTGATACTTACAAACCCTGGGTAATTTTCTATGTCATGGGCGAGTGAGCTTTGTCCACCTTCTTGTAATCCAACAACAAGTGTTTTGAGTTTATATCGTACTGAATATAAAGCAGCAGTATACCCTGCGGCACCTGATCCAATAATTATTACATCATAATCTGTATTTTTTGTGTCTGTCATATTTTTTTGTTAATGAGTATTTAAGAATAAAAGCGTATACGTATTATATTACATTACAGCAATAATTTCAATTTCAACTTTTGCATCGAGTGGGAGTTTCGCTACTTCAAAGCAACTGCGTGCAGGTGGAGTAATATCTCCTAAAAATTCTGCATAACGGATATTTACTGCATTATAATCCTGTAAATCTTTAAGATATATTGTAACTTTTGCAATATTTTTTTTTGTTAAATTTCCTGCAGAAAGTAGAGCTTCAATATTTGTAAAAACTTGAGTAAGTTCGGCATCAAGTGTTTCATTGTTAAATTCTCCACTTGGAGTGAGTGCAACTTGTCCAGAAAAATAAAAGGTATTTCCTGCTTGCACGGCAGGTGAGTATGGTGCAGCAGGTTTTGCAGCATTTTTTGGATACAGTGCAGTGATTTGTGTAGTCATAATAATATATAAATTTTTTTTTATAGAGATAGTATAAAATTTTTTTTTAAATATAAACATTAATTTCACAAATTCTTGACAAATCACCTGTTTTTTTAGATACTTACTGAGTAAAAAAAATAATATATTCTTTATTGAAGAACACATGGCTACTTGGGCAGTAAAAAAAGATGATGGAAATGAAACAAATGAAAGACTTATTAAACGATGGAAACGACAAATGAATAACTCTCGAGTTATGTTAAATGTGCGAAATGGTCGATATTTTAAAAAAGCACTTACGAAACGACAAATTCGAGAAGGTGCAGTTATCGCTGATGGATATAGACGTGAAAATAAACGAAAAGCTTTTTACGCTTAATTCTTATTTTTTATTAAAAAATATATACAAAAAACAGATTTATAATGAATCTGTTTTTTGTGTTTTTAATATAAATATATAAAATATATGACTTATTATGAATCTTTTTTCAGAAATATTAGATACAAAGCAGGGAAAACAAATTCAACAAATTCAACAAATAGAGCAAAAAGTTATTCAGTTAAAAGTTGAAATACGAAAGTATCAAAAAGAATATTATGAAAATAATATTTCAAGTATTTCTGATGAAAAATTTGATGCACTATTTCTTGAATTAAAAAATTTAGAAAAACAATATCCCGAGTTATTAATGCAAGATTCTCCTACTCAAAAGCTTTACACCCCGAAACAAACAGAGTTGAAAAAATCAAAACATATTGTTCCCATGATTTCATTGGGAAATGCCTTTAAAAATTCAGATTTATTCGATTGGGAAGAACGTTTTTCTAAAATATTGGAAAAGCAAAATATTTCCTTTCCTGAAAATTCAGATATTAAATATATAGTAGAACCAAAATTTGATGGACTTGGGATTTCTTGTGTATATGAGAATGGTGCGTTTGTGCGTGCTGTAACACGAGGAAATGGAGAAGAAGGGGAGACTGTAACAGAAAATCTTCAAACAATATCTGATTGTAAGCCTGTTATTTCACAAATATCAACAGTTGATAATTATGATAACTCTGAAATTTTTGAAATTCGAGGAGAAGTTGTAATGAAAAAATCTGTTTTTTCTGAGTTAAATAAAAAATTGAAAAGAGAGGGTAAAAAACTATTTTCTACCCCAAGAAATGCTGCGGCAGGAAGTCTTCGACAGCTCGATTCAAATATTACACGAGAACGAAAATTATCTATTTTTTTTTATGAAACGCCACTTAAGGCATCTCATGACATGTTTAAAACATATTCTGAAACGCTTAATTTTTTTGATGCAGAAAACATTGCACATTCGAAAGATTATTATAAATGTACTTCTCTTGAAGATGTTATAGTTGCAATAGAGAAGATAGCAAAAATGCGAGAAGATTTTGATTTTGATATTGATGGAGCGGTAATAAAGGTAAACGATTACGCACTTCGAGAAAAAATTGGAGCAACTGGTCATCATCCACGATGGGCAATTGCGTGGAAATTCCCAGCAATTCAGGTAAAAACAATTTTAGAAAAAGTAGAATGGCAGGTTGGAAGAACAGGTGTTTTAACTCCTGTTGCACATTTGAAGGATGTTATGATTGATGGCGTGAAGGTGAATCGTGCGACGCTTCATAATGCGGATTATATTGCAGAAAAAGATTTATATATTGGGGATACGGTGTTGTTGGAACGATCTGGTGATGTAATTCCTAAAATATTAAAAAGTGTATATTCAAATAAAACAGAAAAAATAGAGATTCCAACCTCTTGCCCTGTTTGTAATTTTTTAACAATTAAAAATGAAGAAGAGGTAGCTCTTCGGTGTTCAAATAAAAATTGCCCACAAATTCTTAAAGGAAAGCTTGAGCATTTTGTAAGTAAAAAATGTTTAAATATTAAAGGTCTTGGATCGGAGGTTTGTGACGATTTAATAGAAAAAAAATTAATTACACGATTTGCAGATTTTTCAAAAATCTATACATTTACAGAAAAAGACTGGAGCGAAATTAAAAATTTTAAAATAAAATCTATAGAAAATGTATTATCTGCACTTGATAAAAGTAAGATGCAACCATTTTGGAGGATAATTCATGCGATGGGAATTTCTGGAGTAGGGGAAAAAACATCTAAAACTATAGCAAAATACTATACAAATTTTATAGAATTTTCACATATTTCAAAAAATTCATTGGAGAATTTACAAAATATTGAAGATATAGGAGAAAAAACAGCACAAGAAATAATACATTTTGTTGAAAATTCAGAAAATCAAAATTTATTCACACAGCTCGAAAATATTTTTCAAACCAATATTCATAAAAATAATACTTCTGTAAATGTATCTTCTAAAATATTGGAAAATAAAAAATTTGTAATAACAGGAAGTTTTAAAAATTATTCGAGAGATGAATTAAAAGAAATTATAGAAATGAATGGTGGAAGTTGTATGAGTGCGGTGAGTAAAAAAACAGATTTTCTTTTAGCTGGGGAAAAAGCAGGAAGCAAAAAAATAAAAGCAGAAGATTTAGGGGTTGAGATTGTAGATATTCAATGTTTTTTAGATATTGTTGAAGGGTAAACTTTTTTGCTTCATTAACATATAAAATTAAATGTGTTTATATTGCTTATTATATTTCTTATCCACAACATTTTTTATATTTTTTTCCACTTCCACACGGACATGGGTCATTTCGACCAACACTTGTAGTTGTAATATCAGAATCAGCTTTAATTAAAGTAATTCCAGCTTTTTTCGCTGCTTCTTCTCTAATCTTTTGCTTCATTTTTTTTTCAGCAGCTTCTTGTTTCTCTTGTTCTTCTTGTTCTTT
>CAMZKJ010000043.1 GCA_947311245.1 uncultured Candidatus Altimarinota bacterium | reverse complement strand
TGGCTATAAACTAACAAAACTAGATAGGTTCTAGAAAATCAGTCATATTATTAACAAAATAATCAAAAGAGAAAAACAAATAAAGTTCTTATTGTAACTTGATAAAATAGGAAAAAAAAATATTTAAATTCCTGTAAATTTAAACACTGTAGTAATAAATAACTGGACTTTTCTTGAAAACAGGAAAATTATTTTACACTTTAAAACTCTGCCAACAAAAAACAACAATAGCAACAATAACAACAATTAGAAAGAGTATATCAATGACTGAATCCATTGTAAGACAAAAAAAAATAATAATAATAATAACAATATACAAAATACAAAATTGAATAGAGCGTTTTAAAGAGTTTATGTAATAATTAATATGCACGAAAATATAGTTTCCACAAAAATATTTGGTATTGTTGCAACCGATAAGTCAGCTGAGAAGTATATTTCTTCTCAGCTTTTTGATGAAATAGAAATTAAAAAAGTAGAAAAAAAGAAAATACAAATTATTTTACAAGGAAAATTTGCAAAAGGAATTCCAAATAACGAAGAAAATATAATTTTTAAAGCAGTTCAAAGATTTTTTACAACGCATCATAAAAGCTTTGGAATGGAAATTACTATTACAAAAAATATTCCACTGGGAAGTGGATTACAAGAAGAAGAACAAATGATTGATTTTGTTTTACAATTTTTGCACGAACAATTTTCTGAAAAATTTACTTCAAAATATTCTACAAGAATGGTGTCTAAAAACATAGAAATAATAGTGTTTCCAGAATATAAAATTACCAAAAAATGGATAGACGAAATTTCAACATTTTTATCACTTCCAGAAAATAATGAAAAAAAAGAAAATTTATTCCACTATTCTCCTCTTTTTTCTCTGCAAGAGAATATTATTTTTTCATATTATCCAGATATTTATACGCAGTATAAAAAATTAGAAAAACAAAATAATAATAAACAGAAACATATTGGATTGGTTGGTGCAGGTTCAGCACTCTATATTTTATCTTGATTTTAAACAATAAAATAAATACAATGTGTTAGTACATTAATACATTATATTATGGAAAATAAAACAAAAAGATTACGAATAGCAATTCAAAAATCTGGAAGACTAGGAATTGAAAGTGTAGATTTATTAAAAAAATCAGGATTTACATTTCAAAAATCAGAACGGACATTAATGGCTAAATGCCAAAACTTCCCTCTCGATATTTTATTTTTACGAGTAGGAGATATTCCAAATATGATTAAAGAAGGAGTAGTAGATCTTGGAATTATTGGAGAAAATACTCTTACTGAAAAAAATTATTCAGAAGTAACAACGGTTGAAAAATTAGGATTTGGAAAATGCACACTGTGCCTTGCTGCACCAAAAAAATCTAATATAAAATCTGTTGCAGATTTTTCTGGAAAAATGATTGCAACCAGCTATGCAAATATTACACGAAAATATTTACAAAATTTAGGAATTTCATGTGAAATTGTTGAAATGTCTGGATCACATGAAATTGCTCCACAACTGGGATTAGCTGATGCCATTTGCGATATTGTTTCCAGTGGAGCAACGCTAGAAGCGAATAATTTACTAAATATTGAAAAAATTTTCACATCTCAAGCTGTTCTCGTTGGAAAATCTAATGCAAAAGAAATATTACAAGAAAAAAATATTAATGATTTTCTCATGCGATTACATTCTGTGTTGCGTGCAAAAAAACTAAAATCGGTTATTATGAATGTTCCAAATCGTTCTATAGAAAAAGTTTCAAATGTTTTAAGTTCTATGGAAAGTCCTACAATTATGCCTCTTGCAAAAGAAGGATGGTCTGCACTGCACTCTGTTATAGAAGAAGATAACAACTTTTGGAAGACAATAACTGAACTGAAGAATAATGGAGCATGTGGCATTTTAATTTCTCCAATAGAAAGAGTTTTAGATTAAGAATTTAATATATTAATAATTTCTATTAAAATTGCTAGTAAAACAAATGTAATAATTTCCATTTGTCCCAATGCTTCATATTGAAGAAATGCCATTGCTATAACAAATAAAGTACCAACAATTATTCCAAATCGTATTCCATATTTTAAACAAAGATACGATGATTTTGTTGGAATAAACATTTTCCACAGCAATGAAGAAACAAGTGCTATTGTAAAGGTTACACTTAAAAAAGAACTAATATACAATGCAGGAAAAGCATAATATTCCGACTGCACTGGTGAAACATTATGCAACACTACATACCAACTTATCCATGAAAAAATTGTAAGGATGAGTAATATCCAAAAAAATTTCAGTTTATACATATATTATAATATTATTTAGTACTATATTTATTCCGTAAAAATATAGTACTAAATAACGAGTAAAAATAAAAACCCTCCATAGTTAAATGAAGGGCTTTTAGTCTATAAACCATTATTATCTCTCCTTATTTTACTTCTAAAAGTTCTTTCCGTGCAGATTCTAATGTTTCAAGAGATTGTGCTCCATTAATGAAGATAACCTCCCCTGTTTTCATATTTTTAAGAATTGAACCAGGAGTTCCTTGAATCCCAAGCGAAACCGCTTCTTCAGCACTTTTATCTACAAGTGTTTTAAAATCTCTATTTTCATAACATTTCATTATTTTTTCAGGATTTGCAATTTTTAATTCTGAAAGTTTTGCTTTAATATCTATTGCTTTAAATTGCGTTTTAAATGCATTATCTGTAAATCTCCAAAATGCTTCATTTCCAGATTCTTTAGCGATACATTCTGCAGCTTCATGTAAAGGCTGAGCTGTTGTTTTATGCACTGCTGGATATGCTCGAAATACAAGTGCAACATCGTTATTTTTTGCAAGAAATTCTTTTGTTGTTACATTAAATCTTTTACAATATGGACAATGATAATCTGAATATTCAAATAATACAAATTGTGCATCTTTATTTCCTTCAACATGGTCTGTCTCTGTAATATCTCGTACATTTTTAATTAACTCATTTCGTTTTTCCGCTTGTTTCTCTTGTGCTTTTGCTTGCTCTTTTTGTGCATCTTCTTGATAAATTCTATATGCAGCATCAACTTGTTTTCCAAATTGAATTGGATTTTCTTTTAAATATTTGTCAAATGCTTTTTCAAATGCTTCATCTGAAATTTCAGTGATTTCAGTCATTTCTTCAGAAACAGTAGTTGCTTCTGGCTCTTGTGTTGCAGTAGCTACTTCTTCTGTTTCTGTTATCTCCATCTTTGTCTCTCTATCATATTTTAGATCATCAAGAGAACATCCTGATAAAAATGTTGCAGTAACTGCACACCCCAAAATTCCTAATGCTTTTATATTATACATATCTGTAAAATGGTAAATAATAAATAAAATGTAATAATCTAAAAAATTTATAATATTTAAATATTTAAATATTTTCTCTAGATTATTTTCATTTCACTATACATATATTTTTATATGAATGTCTAGTATCTTTTTACATTACAACTTGAAGAATACCGCATAATAATTGCATAATATATATAATACAATTAATATAATTAATTGTATTATATTACTCTTGTATAAAAACTTTTTAGAAAATATATGAAACTTATAAAAAACTATAAAAAAATACTACTGCTTGCTTTCATCAGCAGTAGCATATTTTTATTTTCAGGATGCACATCTTTGAAAACAATAATAAATACTGTTATCTCTCCTTTTGAATCACATACCACTCTTCCGAAAGAGATAATAGTAACCCTTCCTGGAACAATTATAAAAGAAGATACTTTTTTTACTTCATACTCATTTCTTTCTGAAAAATCTGAACTCTTTACTCTAAATACTAGCAAAAAATTTTCAAAAGATTTACAATACTATGAAAATAAAAATGTTGTTATAACTGGAATAATTTCAAATTTTGTACAAAATGAAAAAACAAATATCGTTACATTTGAAAAAAATATTACTATTATAGACATTACATATTTTACAGAAGATGAAAACACACAAACTACATGGGATATATTCACTCCACAATATTTTACTATTTCTTTTTCTCACCCAGTCATAAATTTTGACATAGAAGAAAAAATTGTAACGACAGATAATACAATGGAAACTCTTTCAACTATTATTACAAATAATAATGATACTATATTTTTTACTATTACAAAAAATATAAACATAGGATGGAAACAAAGATTTAAAACAGAAGGAACAGAAATCCAATTTGGAAAATGGCAAGCATATAGACTTTTTTCTGGAAAACAAATTTTATTTTATATTCCAGATGCTGATATTCAAATTGATTACTGGGGAGAGAGAAAAGATATTCCCCTATTTTATACCATTATAAAAACTCTAAAAAATACCACTCAAAAAATTGACACAAATACAGAAAACCAAACAAAAAAGAGCACAAAAAAGAAAACAATAAATAAAAATATAAATGCAAATATTGAACAACCTACTATCGCGGTGATAATAGAAAAAATATTAGAAAACCCAAGTCAACACCTTGAACAAAGCAATGAATACCACAACAGAATTCTTGTAGATAAAATAGAATATTTTGGAAACTTTCTTTCCGTTGAATATAAAATATTAGGAAGTGACCCATATGAATCTATATTAAAAGCTGAAAGAAAGAAAAAAGTGTTTTCAATAGAATGGAAAAGTATTTTTTATGAAGAATTTTATTTACAAAAAATTGTCGAATGGAAAAAAGGTCGTGAATATTTATGGGAACTTATAGATGGAAATATCCCCGATATCGGAATATATAAAAAATATTTTTTACGAAATGTTAGAACTAAATATATTTCTAAAATTCCAGATAATTTTTTAATCTTACTTTCTCCTTCTTATAAATATTCCATTACATATCCAAAAAAAATGTATTATGAAATTTTTACAGATAATGATATAATAGAAGGTGTTAAATGGAGCAATGCACCATTTAATTCAGATGAAAAAGATAATATGGTTTTTGATATTACATTAACTGTAAAACACGGAAATATTGATACATACACAGAGTTTTTTTCTAAAAATAGTATTAATATCCCAAAATCTGAATCTGCTCATTTTGTATTAACAGGAAATAAAAATATTACATTTTCTGTTTTACAAAAAATGGCAAAAAGCATTATTGTTTATTAATTTTTTTTACACACACATTATGAATATGAATAAATTACTACTTGGTCTTGTTGCAGGTTTTTCATTTGGAATATTATTTGCACCAGAAAAAGGGAAAGATACACGACAAAAATTAGCAAACTCTGAACAAAAAATTTCAGACATTGTGAATTTATTTAAAGATGCAGGAACAGATGCCTCTGCAGAAGTAAAAAAATTCATAGAATCAGATGATATAAAAAAACTATTAGAGAAAGGAAGTGCAGGACTTGATGAAATTGTTACAAAAGGAACCGTATTATCGGAATCTGGAAAAACAGAATTAGCTACTATTTTTGAAACAGTCTCAAAAAAACTACTAGAAAATAAAAACATTCTGTCTGAAAAAGCAAAAAAAACAGCAGAAAATGTATCTACTACCGTAAAAGAAAAAATTACTGGTAAAAAGAAAGGATTCTTTTCGTAATATAATTTATATTTTCACACAATAAAAACTATACAACTCCATCTATCGGCATGGGTATGCACACTATTACTTCTAGCAAGTAGTAGTGTTTTTGCAGAAGAAACACCTTCTCCTACACTTTCTCTTTCTCCTACACCTTCTCCTACCATAGAAATACAATCAGCAAAAGAAACAACAAAAGTTGTAACAAATGATGCACTTGATGTATTAGCAGAGCGACAAAAAAGATTAAAAGAAAATTTTCAAATTTCAGAAATTGAACAAGAAGAAGTTAATGCAAAAAAAGAACTTGAAAATGCTCAGGTAAAAAAAGAAACAATAGAAGAAATTAATAAAAAAATTGAAGCAGAATTAGCTGAACTCAAATCTCAACTGGATACTGTAAACAGTGCAAAATCAGAATTAGAAAAAAAAATAGATGTATCAGAAGACCAAAAAGCAAAGCAAAAAGCAGAGATAGAACATTTGCAAAAATCAGAAATAGAGTTACAAAAAAATCTAAATTTCAAATCTTTATTACTTGAAAAAAATAAGAAAGATTTAGAAAAGTTACAACAAGAAGAACAATTAAAACAATATGCACTAGAACAAGTAGCACTATATAAAACAGCACTAGAAGAAAAATATGATGAAGAAATAAATAAAAAAATTCAAATGTTTACATGGGTAACATTATTTTTTCTCATTATATACATTCTTCGTTTGGTTGGAGAAAAAAAACTTTGCCGTTCTAAAAAATGCAAAAAAATATATGGACACCAATTTGTTACCTTTGATATTTTTGGGCTTCTGGCATACCTTGGATTCATTGTTTGGTTTTTGTTTTACTTAAAACCTGAAATGGTTGTATATCTTTTATTTCTTGTAGGAGCAATTGTTATTGTTGTACAAGAATATATATTTTCTGTTATTTCTAGTGTTTTCATTGTTCAACTCTACCATGTAGGAGACCGAATTCGATTTAAAAAAAGAGAAGGAATTATAGAAGGAATGACTTTATTAAAAATCTCGGTACGAACCATTGACTCACTCGGAGTAAATATGGAAGAAATTCGAATGATTCCAAATTCTGAATTTATGAAACAAGAAGTTGTAAAACTTCCAAAAACGTCTATTGAAAAAACAACATTTGATATCGTTTTACCCAATGATTTATCGGTAGATTTACCACGATTTATAGCAGATATTGAAGAAAATGTTTTACAAAAAAATATTACAGTACGAAGTGAAAATGAAATTACCGATACTGATTTTTTCTATGAAGTCGATTTTTATTTCATGCCAACAGGACAACCTGTTATAAAATTATTTTGGCAAGAAACACGAGAGAAAAATAACAGAATTAAACGAAAAATTTTAGCAGAACTCGAACACATTAAAAAAAATAATACCTATGGTGACCAAACAACACCACAAACAACACCAGAGAATAAATCTCAAACTGATGAATCAGAATAATATACTCAAATTAATAAATAGATTATTATGTTTAAAAAACTACTTCTTACTATAGCATTAAATGCTTTTGCCTTGTTTGTTGTTCAATCATTTATTGGGGCTGATAAATTTTTAATTACTGCACACTTTCCTATTTTTGCATATACATGTATTGGAATTGTAATGGGTATATTGAATTTTATAGTAAAGCCTATTTTATCACTGCTCTCACTCCCTTTTGTATTTGTAACATTTGGCTTATTTTTAAGCCTGATAAATATGTTTATGCTCTATTTAAATGAATATTTATTTTCTGAAATTTTTACTCCAGAAATTATTGGAATTACATTCATAATTTCTGGAGGGTGGATGACCTATTTTATAGCATCTATACTCCTTTCATTTGTAAACTCTATTTTACACTTCATCATTCGGAAATAATAATCCTTTTCGTAACAATTGTTTTGCGTCTTTTTTTGAAATTCCTCGTGTTTCCATATAAAAAAATATATCTTTTGAAAATGGAGAAACAGATGCACTATGTGAAGCCGATAAAATATTATCAGTTTCTACTCGTAACACAGGAGTCGCGTTAGCCTTAGACTTTTCAGAAAATAAATGAATTTTTTGTGTTATGTTCACAGAACATTGCTCTGAATTTTTTGCAACAATTCCCCCACCATTAAAACTTAATAAAGATTTATCATCGGAAATCCCTCTTACATCAATTTTTGCTGTTTGATTTTTTCCCTTTAAAAATACCGAAAGCGTAAAAAATTTGCGTTGTTTTTTGTGCGTTTCATATCGTGCCAGAACCGTAACATTTGCATTATCACAATTCTCTGCAACATTCACAGTTAATTCAAATGCTTGCCCCTCTTTATCCTCTTGCTCTCTTCCTAAGTTTCTAACAGAAATAAGAGTATCAGAATGAGCCTCTGTAATATTAATTTCTTTTGTTCCCGATGGAGATAATAATTCTATTAAATTCACAAATAATACAAAGTTATATAATAAAAATTTTATTTTTTAGTATGATAAATATATCATATATAGTACTATTTAAATATTAAATTTTATTTACTTTTCTTTATATAAAACATGCAAAATATTAAAAAAAAAAGAATTCTGATAAAAATTTCGGGAGAAATGCTTTCAAGTAATGGAAAATTTATTGATAAAACAGCAATGATTGCTTTAAAAAATGAAATTGAAGAAGCAAGTAAAATATCAGAAATTGGAATTGTATTAGGTGGAGGAAATTTTTGGCGTGGAAAAGATAACGAAGATTTAGAATTGTTTAGAGGAAAATCTGATCATATTGGAATGCTTGCAACAGTAATGAATGCACTTTCTTTTTCTTCATTTTTAGAAAATTTTAATATAAAAACTGCAGTTTTTTCTGCACGGTCTATGCCAAGTTTTTGTGAAGAATTTAATTTAGAAAAAGTAGATACAGCATTTCAAGAAAATAGAATTTGTTTTTTTTGTGGTGGAACAGGAAACCCATTTTTTACAACAGATTCAGCTTCAGCATTGCGTGCTATCGAAATTAAAGCGGATATGTATGCAAAAGCAACAACAATTGATGGTGTGTATGATAGTGACCCTCGGAAAAATATAAATGCAAAAAAATATGAAACAGTTTCATTTCAAGAAGTTATTGCAAAACAGTTACAAGTAATGGATACTGCCGCTTTTGCATTATGTAACGAAAATAATTTACCAGTTCAAGTCTTCGATGGTTCAAAAAAAGGAAATATTTCAAAAGTATTACAAGGTAAAACTATTGGAACCATAGTTTCATAAATAAATTAAAAAAAATTACAATATATTTACTTATTTTGTGCAAAAAATTTAAAACATAATAGCAAAATACTGTAATATATAATTATAAAAATAATATGATGATGCATTATTGTTTCATAACCAGATGTAACAATACTTGCATGTGGAATTTGAGCAAATATTTCTGCGATAAATAATGTAATATGCAGTAAAAAATATGCAAATGGCATGAAAAACCACCCAACAAAAGGCAATGCTGTAACAAATACTAATATCATTGCAAGTGTAGAAATAGGTACAACTAATAAATTTGTAATCGGTGAAATAAGTGAAACTTGCTCAAAAAAAACAATCATCAACGGAAGAACTGCAATTTGTGCAGCGAGCGTCGCAGATAAAACCTGCAACAATTCATTTTTATTTCCAGATTTTACTCTTCCCGAATAGAGAATTGGCTCTATGTACATCAATCCTAAAACTGCTAACACTGAAAATTGTAAAGAAATATCCGAATACAATAAAAAAGGATTATAGAGCGTAATAAATGAAAGTGCTAAAATTAAAAGATTTAACGGTTCTAACTTTCGTCCAGACTGCAATGCTATAATTCCAACAACGCCCATAACCGCAGCACGCACCACAGAAGAGCTTGCACCGGTAAGCATTACAAACACAAAAATAAAAAAACTAATTGCAATAATTCTGAGTATTTTGGGTAAAAAGAAAAATAACACAGATAAAAAGAGTATAATAATAGTAATATTCATTCCTGAAAGTGCCAATAAATGTCGCAATCCAGTTGTGTTAAAATCTTCGATTATTTTTTGAGGAATTCCACTTTCATCTCCAAGTGTTATTCCCAACGCATATTCATTTTCTGGATATGCTAATTTATGTGTAATATTTTCTTCAAAATGAGTGCGAATAGAAAATATATATTTCCAAAAATCTCTTACCTTATTATTTTCAACTTTTTCTAATTCATTTATATTTAAAACTTCGGTAATTATAGGGTTTTTCATTAAAACAAAAATATTATCTTTTGCTAAAAACCTATCATATTGAAACTCTGGAATATCCATAGAAATGGAATCCTGTGTTTTTTCTGGCAACTCTATTTTTCCCGAAAGATGAATAAAATCTCCATATTGCAATGTTTCTGGAGATATTTCTGAAGATTTTTGATATTTAATATATTTTTGAACCAATAATTTTTCTCCATGGATCAATACCTCAAATTGCACTTTATATTCTTTTATTTTTGGAAAAGTGTTTATATAGCCAGAAATTTCTATATTTCTTCCCGTATTTTTAGATTCTTGTGCTAATTGAACCAAATAAAAATCCGAAATATTGGGTAAAGAAAATAATAAATAAATAGCTCCAAATAAAAAACCTATAATACTTGCTATTAATTTTTGTGTTTTTCTTCTTATACTTCTCTCTCTATAAAAATAGGAAATAGGAAATGCAAAAAACACTAATAATAAAACAAGCTGATTTTGTAAAAAATCATACAAAAAAACTCCTATTAAAAAGCTAATGAGGCCTATATAAAAAGGAGTTAATTTCATGTAATGATTCTGAATGTATTATGTAAGTTTTACAGACCACTTTTCAAAATTTTCTAAATCTCCAGTTCTGGCTGAAAAAATATTTTCTCTAATTCTTACAATTATTTCTTGATATTTTTTATCTGTAAAGAAAATTGTTTCATCTGCACTATTTTTTTCTGCATTTTCTCTTGTATTTTTAACTGATAATTCTGAAACAGCAACAACCCCAACAGCATTTCCCATTGTAAACATTGCTTTCATTTTTTTTACTTCTGATGCATGTACATCTCGAATAATTACATTTTTTTTCTGAAATTTTAATAATTCAATAATTGAATATCGTGTAATAGATGGCAAAATATGACGCTCTTTTTTATCTATTTCATCTTGAACTGGTGGAAATATAAAATTATTATTTTCATCTATAAATGCCACTGCACAGCTGGAAACCTCTTCAACATTATCATTCACATCATACGATAAATAATCTGAATATCCACGAAGTTTCACTCCTTGTTTTATTTTTACCGCAACTGAATAATTTGGTGCAATTTTGCTCGTTCCCGAATATGGACGATGAATATATTTTAATCCTTCAACTTTTATCGATGTTGGAATATATGATCCAAATGCTGCCACTTCAACAGTAATAACAAAAGTATCGGCTGCAACAATTCCAAGAGCACCTGTTAATCCCGCAACTGATGGACGAATATATAACTGACCATCTCCTAAGCTTGGAACATAATCAGCATTATTTTTAATATTTTCTTCTATCATTTCTTTTACAATTTTTTCATTTATTGCGGGTAATCCAATTGCTTGAATACTTTTATTAAACCTTTCTGTATTTTTATCTAAACGAAAACCAAAGACTTCATTTTGTGCATTTTTCATTGCACAAGCCCCTTCAAATGCCGATTGACCATATTGAATTGCACCTGTGTTCATTATTGAAAGTGAAAAAGAAGATGCTGGGATATGTTCAACACTTCCCCACCCATCTTTTTTTGTTCCAAATAATACTGCAATTGAATGTGTTGGTACAACTTTTAATCCTTGAATTTTTGTATCTGGAGCTTGTGGCTTTTCCGATTTTAATGGAAATCCTATATTTTTAACAATAATTTTTTTTGGTATATGATGTTCTAATCCCCACCCTTTTATTTTATTATTTTCAGAAAATCCTTCTGCGATAAAAACTCCATATTCATTTTTATCTGTAATAAGAGCAATAGAAAACCCTCTTGATTCGAGATAGCGAACAGAAACCTCCCAATTTAAATTATTAGATTGTTTTACAATATCTAAGTCAAAAGTTTTAGACGCTGATTTTTGTATTTCCAAACATTCAGAAATAAATTTTTGGAGCTCTGTAGTCATAATATATAAATGTTATTGTATAAAATATTCTTCCGGATCCGTAATTTTACCTGTAATTGCTGCAATTGTTGCCATTTCAGGACTTGCTAAATGAGTAATAGAATTAACCCCTTGCCTTCCTATAAAATTTCGATTTGAAGTAGAAACCGATCGTTTTCCTGCAGGAATAATATCTCCATTCATAGCCAAACACATTGAACATCCAGGTCTTCTGAAATCTGCACCAGCCTCTATAAAAATTTTATCTATTCCCCTCTTTTTTAACTCTGTTTCTACTTTTTCAGAACCAGGAACTACAAACATTACGACGCCCTCTTTTACTTTTTTTCCTTTTAAAATTTTTGCAGCAGCGACAAAATCTGACACTCTACCATTTGTACAAGACCCAATAAATACGTAATCTATTGGTGTATTTTTTATAAAACTTCCAGCCTCTAACCTTGTATATTCTAAAGATTTTTTTGCAAGCGCTCTCTCTTCTTCTGGCATATCTTTTACATTTGGAATTTTTTCATGTACACAAACCGATTGCCCTGGTGTTGTTCCCCATGTAACAAGTGGTTTCATATTTGTAATGTCCACTGTTATTGTTTTGTCATATACCGCATTTTTATCAGATTTATATGTATTCCAATATTCAACAGCCTCTTTAAATCTTTCATCTGTTTTAATAATACCAGTATTTTTAATCCATTCATATGTTGTTTCATCTGGCGAAATAACTCCACTTCTAGCACCGCATTCAATAGACATATTACACATTGTCATTCGTTCTTCCATTGAACACTTTTCAATAAAATCGCCACAATATTCCATTGCAAATCCTGTTCCTCCTTGAACCCCAATTTGACGGATTAGTGCTAAAATTGCATCTTTTGCGGTAAAATATTCTGATGGATTTCCCACAAAATTTATTTTCATTGTTTTTGGCTTATCCAGTAATAAACTAGATGCCGCCATTACATGTAAAATCTGAGTTGTTCCAACTCCAAATGCCAATGCTCCAAATGCTCCATGAGTAGAAGTATGACTATCTCCACAACAAATTGTCATTCCCGGTTGCGTTAATCCAAGTTCTGGACCTGCAACATGAACAATTCCTTGACTTCCAGAATCAATATCGTATAGCTTTACACCAAAGTTTTTACAATTTTTTCGTAATGCTTCGATCTGAATTCTGTTTTTTTCATCTACAAAATTATCCCTTGTTTTATTTGTCGGAATAGAATGGTCAACTGTTGCGATTTGCCGATTTGCATCAAATAATTCTAAATTATTTTTTTCGATCTCTGCAAACGCCTGAGGACTTGTTACTTCATGTAAAAGCTGTAAATCTAAAAATAAAATATCTGG
>CAMZKJ010000042.1 GCA_947311245.1 uncultured Candidatus Altimarinota bacterium | reverse complement strand
TTCTATTTTTTGTCATTTTTGTTTCTCCAATAATATTGAAATTTGGAAGTTTTTCGGAAAATTGTTCAAGTGCATAGCGTGTTAATACTTCTTCATGTTTTTGAATTTCTAAAAATCCAATTTTTTCTAAATATGTAATGGCAGAATGAAACCCTATAATATTTTCTATACTTGGTGTTCCTACTTCAAAACGAGCAGGGGAGTCGAGCAATGAATATTCTGTTTCGTGAACATCGTTTACAATTCCGCCACCAACAGAAAATTGTGGTAAAAATTTTGCAATTTTTTTTGAAAGTAACAATGCACCAATTCCACCAGCACCAATTTTATGACCAGTTACAAAAAGTGCATCGCATGAAATATCGGAAAGTTCGTTAAAATTTATTTTTACATGAGGAGCACTTTGGCTTGCATCTATTGCGAAAAATATTTTATTTTGTTGTTTCTTTTCTCTTTGTGTATTAATTTTTTGAATACTTTGTGCAATTTTTTTTATATCAAAAATTTGACCTGTTACATTAGAAATATGTGCACAAATTATGAGTTGTGTATGTTCTGTACAATTTTTTGCAAAATCTTCTTCGGTAAAAATTCCTGTATTTTTTGTATTATTTTTATTTTCAGGGTAAATATATTTAATTTTTATTTTAGAATTTTTAGCTTCTGTAAGTGCAGGTAACAGAGTTGAATGATGTTCAGAAATAGGCATAAGAATTTCTATATGCGTAGAATTTTTATTATTTTCTAGAATATGTTTTATTATTCCTGATGTAAAAATATTACTCGCTTCTGTAGCATTTTTTGTAAAAATTAAATTTTGTGCCTGTGTACCAAAAAAATTTGCAATTTCTTTTCGTGCTGTTTCAATTTTTTCGGTCGATTGCAGAGAAAGGGAGTATGCTCCTCTGTGAACATTTGCATAATTGTTTTCACAAAAATATTTTACATCGTTTAAAACACATTGCGGTTTTTGACTGCTGGCCGCTGAATCTAAAAAAATAAGATTTGGGTTATTTTTAAAAATTGGAAAATCCGTTTTATAATTTTTCATGAAATATTAAATATTAAATATTGAAAATAGAGATAAGAGGTAGTAGTAAATGGAAACATAAATATGCTCATAAAATATTTTACACTAAATACAGGAATAATAATAATGTTGAGTAATTTTAGATTTTAATTTTAATTTTTTAAATAATTCATGATACTCTATTAAAGATATATGATATATAAAGATATAGAAGAAAATTAATAAATTAAGAAAATAAGATAAATTAAATAAATTAAGAAATGAGTACAAATAAAAAAACAATTTTAATTGTAGGGGGTGCAGGATTTATTGGTTCAAATTTTGTGAATTATTATGCAGATTTACATAAAGATTCTAGAGTTGTAGTGTTCGATGCGCTTACATATGCAGGAAATTTAAAAAATTTAGAAAAAGTAAAAGATAAAATAATTTTTGTGAAAGGAGATATCGCAAATAAAAGAGATGTTGAAAATGTGTTTGCTGAATATCAACCAGATTTTGTTGTAAATTTTGCAGCAGAAACACATGTTGATAGATCAATCTTGGGTCCAGAAATTTTTTTAGAAACAAATGTAAAAGGAACACAAATTTTGCTGGAAGCATCAAAAAAACATACAGTAGCAAAATATTTACAAGTTTCAACCGATGAAGTTTATGGAGATTTAGGAGATACAACAGGAACATATTTTACAGAAGAAACTCCGCTTGCTCCAAATTGTCCATATGCAGCAAGTAAGGCAGCAGCCGATTTATTTGTATTGTCATATTTTGAAACATATAAATTGCCAGTAGTTATTACACGGTGTACAAATAATTATGGTCCGTATCAATATACTGAAAAATTAATTCCATTTTTCTTGATGAAAGCAATGAATAATGAAAAATTACCAATGTATGGTGATGGAAAAAATATTCGAGATTGGTTATATGTAAAAGACCATTGTAGAGCTATTGAAATGGTTTTACATAAAGGAAAATTAGGAAATGTTTATAATATTGGTGGGCATAATGAAAAAACAAATTTGGAAATTACAAAACTACTTTTAGATAAACTTGGAAAATCTCACGATTTAATTACTTATGTAAAAGACCGTCAGGCGCATGATAGAAGGTATGCAATGAATGCAAGTAAGATACAAAAAGAGTTGGGTTGGGTGCCAGAATACACATTTGAAGAATGGATTGATGGAACAATTGATTGGTATATGAATAATAAAGAGTGGATTAAAAGTTGTAAAAAATAACAATATTTAAGAAATAAAAAGCAATATGCCATTTGAAACACGAAATCTTATAGAAAAATCTGGTTGTAAATTAAAAAGTAAAAAAATTTTTACAGATTTAAAGAAAGCAAAATCAGAACATTATTCAGGGGATTCTTTAGATAATGGCAAGAGTAAAAATAATAAAAAAAATAATAATAAAAAGAGAAAAATAATAATTTGGGGGCTTTCTGTTATTGCTGTAATAATAGGAACTTACTTTGCATATTCATATTTTCAAGAAAATAAAAAAGATATTTTAAATAACACATTAGAAGTTGCTACAAATGTGTTAGGAAAAGAGTTAAAAAAATCAGACAATAATATTACAAATATTTTGCTTCTTGGATCTGGAGGAGAAGACCATGAAGGTGGATATTTAACAGATTCGTTAATTGTAATGAGCTTAAATCATAATTTAGGAACGGTTTCTATGTTATCTATTCCTCGAGATTTATATGTGAAATATACAGTTGAGGGGCGAAAACGAAAAGGAAAAATAAATAAAGTGTTTCTCGATGCAATGAATCATTGGAAATTTAGAGAAAGCATGACAGATAGAAAAGAAATGATTGCATTGTCGGCACCAGTTATTGAAACGAAAATTTCTGAAATTATAGGGGAAAATATAGATTATTCGTTATATATAGATTTTCAAGGGTTTGTAAAAGTGATAGACCAACTTGGAGGAATTGAGGTAAATGTTGAAAAGAAAATTTATGATTCATTGTATCCAGGTCCAAATTTTTCATATACCGTTTTTAAGCTTGATGAAGGACTTCAATTATTAAATGGAAAAACTGCATTGAAATATGTTCGGTCTCGACATGGAAGTTCAGGTGGTGACTTCGGTCGGTCATATCGGCAAAAAAAAGCAATATTTGCCCTAAAAGAAAAAGCATTAAATTCAGGTATTTTAACATCTCCGTCGCAAATAAAATCTATATTAGGAATTATTGATGAAAATTTTTGGACAAATATGTCGTGGAAAGAAATTCTTTCTTTTATAAATTTCATAAAGAATTTAGACAGAGAGCATATCGCTATGGCGGGAATAAAAGATATGGCAAGTACTGCGGTTACAAAAAATGAATGGTTTTTGTATACACCTCCACGAGATTTATTTAATGGAGCATCGGTATTACTTCCGTGCAGAATTAATACAAAAGATAAATGGTCTGATATTTCATTTTATCATAATTTAATTACAATCGCTCCAGAGTTGGTAGGTTCAAATAAAAAGATAGTATCGGTTTATAATACTACAAAAATTGGTGGAATTGCCTCTGTGCTTGAAATAGTTCTGAATAGATTTTCTATTAATTTATCAGAATTGAGTAATGCCGAAAATAGAAAAGAATCTGTAATAGAATATAAACCAGATGAGACAGGGAGGAATGAAGAAATTGCATATATTTTAGAGGATTGGTTGCATATTCCTGTGCAAGTAATGTCTGATACTTCTAATGTAAATAATAGCAACAATTCAAGTTCTGATTCTGATTCAACTATAACCCTCGATGAAGTAAATTCTATTTGTGTTGCAGAAGATACAAATACAATAGGAGAAAATCTTAAAGATGTTTCATGTAATAATAATATAAATAGTCAAAATAATACAAATAATCAAGAAGTTGAAAAAACAAGAGAGAATACAAAAAATAAAAAAATATATGATATAAATCCTTCAGAAATTAATATTTATTTAGGAGATGATTATATAGAAGAATATAGGGATAATATTTTATGGTATAGGAAATGTGCATATTAGAGAAATAATAAAATAAAACTATTTATAATAATGATGAAAAAATCTCAAAAATCTCTTACTAATAAAATTTGGAAAGCAATAGATGAAACAAAAAAATATGATTCACAGAAAAGTCTCTATGAAAATTTTTTAGCGTTCACTGGAAAAACAGATAGTGATTTTTCATCGGTACAATTTGAAGATTTTTTATCTCCATTCGATTTTCAAGATATGCGAAAAGCAATAAATGTATTAGAAGAAATTATTGAAAAGAAAGAACGGATTTTAATTTTTGGAGACTACGATTTAGATGGAATGAGCGGAACAGCTGTACTATTTTTAGCATTAAAAACAGTTGGAGCAAATGTTTCGTATAGATTACCATCGCGAGAAGATGGGTATGGATTATCTGAAAAATTTATAGATGAAGCACATGAAAAAAATGTAAAACTTTTTATTACAACTGATTGTGGAGTTTCAAATGTAGTAGAAGTGCAAAAAGCACGAGATTTAGGAATGAATGTAATTATTACAGATCATCATTCCGTGGGAGAGGAATTACCAAATGCAAATGCGATTTTGCATCCGCTTGTGAAAGATGAGCCATTTTCAGATAAAGATTTAACAGGTGCAGGGGTTGCGTGGTATTTTGCACGGGCAATGCTTCAAAATAAATTTGGTGCAGATAAAACAAAAAATTTAGAAATTGAATTATTAGAAATTGCACTTTTGGGAACTGTCGCTGATTGTGGAGCATTAAAAGGAGAAAATAGAAAAATCGTAATGATAGGTTTGGAAAAATTAAAATCTACAACAAATAAAGGACTGTTAGAATTACTGTTAGTATCAAGAAGTGATATAAATAATCTAACTGCAGAAACCATCGCATTTTTCATTGCACCGCGATTAAACGCATCTGGACGCCTTGCACATCCGACAATTTCCTTAGAGTTATTGTTAGGAAATAAAGAAAGAGCATATGATTTAGAAAAACTCAACAAAGAACGCCAAGAATTAGTAAATATTTTTTTAGCAGAAGCTGATGAACAAGTAACTGGTGAAAATGAAAAAAATCAAGAAAACAATCCTACTATTTTAGTAAAAAGTGATAAATGGCCTGGAGGAGTAATTGGACTTATTTCAGGTCGATTAGCGGAACAATATGCTCGACCGACTATTGCATTTGAAGTTACACCAGATAAAATTACAGGGTCGTGTCGTGGGCCAATTGGTTTTAATATAGCCAAAACATTAAAAGAAATTCAGTCTGATTTTCCAGAATATTTTTATGGTTGTGGAGGACATGCACAAGCTGCGGGGTTAAGTCTCTATCCAGAATACTTTGAAAATTTTTGTACAGAATTTAATTCACGAGTCCAAAACGAAAGAGGGGAAATTCCTCCATCTCCAGAGTTAGAATATTTATCTGTAATAAATGCTTCTTTTACGGTAGATGATATTAAAAATTTACAAAAAGCTCAGCCATTTGGAATTGGGAATCCAGCACCATGTTTTAAATTTTCTGACTGTTTGGTTATACGGTCACGAACTGTTGGAAAAGATAAAAGTCATTTGTCTTTATTTATAAAAACAAAAATTGAGGGACAAGAAAATTTATCGGCTATTTGGTTTCGTGGTGGAGAATTTGAAATGAATATTCCTGCAAATACAACAATTGATATTTTAGCAGTTCCAAAAGTTAATGAATGGAATGGGCAAGAAAGTATTTCGTTACAGGTTGTAGATGTAATGCTCTAAAAAAATTTGAATAAATTTAAAAAAAGTACTAGACTTAAACTACTTTTTAAATTTGTGCAAATATGAATAATCCATCTGATGTAAAACGATTAAAAACAATTATTATAGATAACTATGATTCTTTCGTTTTTAATATTGTTCAATATGTTGGAGAGTTAGGTGGAAATCCTGAAGTATTCCGAAACGATAAAATAACAGTAGGGGAGATTGTAAAAATGAAGCCAACCCATATTATTATTTCACCTGGACCTGGAGACCCAACGGATAAAAACTATTTTGGAGTTTCTTCTGAAATTATTTTAGAGCTTGGGAAAACTATTCCTGTGCTTGGTGTGTGTTTAGGGCATCAAGGAATTACGTCATGTTTTGGAGGAAAAGTTGTAAAGGCTCCTGTTATTATGCACGGAAAAACTTCAAATATATCTCATAATTCAAGTGCGTTGTTTGAAAATATAGAATCTCCATTTGTAGCAATGAGATATCATTCTTTGGTTGCAGACGAACAAAGTTTTCCAGACTGTTTAACTGTTACGGCTCGTGTAATTGATAATATAAATAATATATCTGAAAATAATTTAGGAATGATTATGGCACTTGAGCATAAAGAGTTTCCCATTTATGGAGTGCAGTTTCATCCAGAATCTATTGGTTCTCCAACTGGAAAGCAAATGATTAAAAATTTTTTAAATATTACTATATGATAAAATTAAATAGACCAAAAATATGGGGAGTCTTATTTATTCTTGTGGGAGTATTTATGTTATTAGATACTGTTTTTGATATTACAATTCCTTTTGAAGAATTATTTTTTCCAGTAGTGTTCATTATGATTGGAATTTCATTTTTTTTACCAAAAGAATAAGTGAAAACAACTGACATGTTTTTGTCGGAAGAAGAAAGAAATTTTGGAGTTAAAAATACTCCTATTGTTTTGTGTATTCAAAAAATGCCACAAGGGCAAGTGTTTTCGCCACATATTATTTCATTGCGAGGAAGTACAGGTGCAAGGAAATTGAATACTGTCCGAGAACATAAAAGGATTTCTGAAACACTTTTACACGAAGAGAAAAGAGATACAGAAAAAAAATTATTTGTTGAGCCAAAAGAAGATGCAGTACTTTCTTCTATAGAAGAAATGTTTCGTGGAAAAAATGCACGCGTGAAGTTTAACAATACAACAACTGCAACTGCGCAAAAAAATGAATTGTATAAAATTCCTTCTCAGCAAGAACAGTTTCAAAAAATTAGAA
>CAMZKJ010000041.1 GCA_947311245.1 uncultured Candidatus Altimarinota bacterium | reverse complement strand
CTACTCTTTTACAAGAAAATGAAGAGTTTAATCAAAAAGAAGAAAATAAAAATTCTCAAAATTTACTTTTAAAAGGAGATAGTTTAGAATTATTAAAACCATCACCTCCCGTATTATACGGCGGGTCAATATAAATCATCTTTACCTTTTCATAATAGGCATTTGAAATATGTTTTAATACTTCTAAATTATCTCCTTTTAAAAGTAAATTTTGAGAATTTTTATTTTCTTCTTTTTGATTAAACTCTTCATTTTCTTGTAAAAGAGTAGTGGCTTCATCACTTGCTAAAAGTCTGGCATAAGATTTTCCAAGCCAATCCATTCCGTAAGATTCTTTAGAAAAATCTATTTCATTTTTAGATAATTCTTTTTTAAACTTTTCAATATCAAAATTTCTGTTTTTATCAAAACAGTGTGAAAAATGTTTTTTTAAAATTTCTATATCTTTGTTTGGAATTGTAATATTTCCAGTTATGTTTTGCTTATGCATAGTAATGAATTTTAAATAGCCTTTAAAAAGTAGTTTCTCTTTTAGAAAAGAAATATAACAACACTGTATCATAGTTTTTCTGAAAATTTAGTATTAAAAACTAAACACCCTCTACTAAAAACACCTCTCAGAAAAACTAGTGAAACTTTTTATTATCAAAAATCAAAACATATAGAAAGTAATCTTTACGCTATATATTATTCATAAAATCTCTTGATTTAATTGTTAAAGAAGAGGAAAGTTAGGAAAAAAATAATAGAGCCTGTCTCTTTTTTAGTATATAATTTCTTTTTTCTATGCTATACGATTTATTGAGTGCTATTGCTCCCTTCCAAAATATTATTGCCATAGTATTTTTTGTATTTGTTGTTGGTGCAATGATTTTTGAGTTTATGGATAAAGTGCTCGCTATGAGTATTAGTATTTGTATTATGATGATATTACAAATAGTGAATCCTACTGAGTTAGTAGAAATGATTGATTTTAATACGATTTTTCTGCTCTTGGGAATGATGATTGTAGTAGAAATAACAAAAGAATCTCGACTCTTATCGTGGATGAATATAAAAATTGTTCAAACTACAAAAGGAGACCCTTTGATTCTTTTTATTTTATTTACACTTACCACCTTTACTCTTTCAACATTTTTATCAAACGCCACTACGATGATGGTGCTTGTTCCCTTAACAATAGGTATTACAAAAGGAATGGGGTTAGACCCAAAACCATATTTATTATCTGAAATCGTATTTTCTGATATTGGAGGAGCATTAACTCTTATTGGAGACCCTACAAATATATTAATTGGATCGGCAAATAACTTCTCTTTTAGTGATTTTATTCAAAATTTATGGATTCCAATTTTTTCTATTTCTCTCGTAATGTTGTGTCTTTTAATTTGGAAATATTGGAGTAGAGTAAAACCTATTCATAAAAGTATTTCAAAATTATTCATCAATAGCCTTTCTCTTCGAAAAATTGAAGAAGAATTTAATCATCAAAAAATAGATAAAACATTTCTTATCTCTACTTCAATAACATTAACTTTTGTTATTTTAGCACTTATATTTGATATTTTTAATCTTCCTTTAGCATATATCGCTTTTTTTGGAGGGGTTGCAATGCTTTTGGTCGCTCGAAAATTTACACACCCACATGTTGTTTTCAATAAAATTGATTGGCATATGCTTCTCTTTTTTGTGGGACTATTTATTCATATTGGGATACTGGAGAAAGTAGGAGCATTACACCCTATTACAAATATTCTCTCGGGAAATTTCACTTCAGCATTTGAACTTTCTATGATTATTATGTGGGTAGTAGGATTACTGTCTGGATTTGTAGAAAATATTCCACTCGTAGCAATGATGATTCCTGTTCTTCAGCCTATTCTCGAGTCAGGAACTATAACCGGAAATACTGAAATGGTTTGGTATGCTCTTTCTTTGGGAGCATGTTTAGGAGGAAATGGATCATTAATTGGATCATCAGCAAATATGATTGTGGCACAAACAGCAGAAAAAATGGGCGTAAAGATAACATTTTGGGAATATTTTAAATTGGGATACCCTATAACAGTATTATCATTATTTATTTCTTCTCTGTATCTCTACTTTGTAGCATAAGCCTGTAAGTTTATTAGCGTATTTTTTTCTTTTTCTTATGATATCTCCTTCTTTTATTGATTCAACATCTCTTTTATTTAGAGAAACCGAACAAATTTCTGGGACTCGAGATTTTTGCTTTATGGCAATGGACTCATTTAAAAAATCTGTACATGATTTTTCTGGAAAAAAAGGATCCCTAGAAAACGAAGTATTAGACATGGTGAAATTAGTAAAAAGCACCTCTCCTCGTATTTCACTATTGATGTTTATGATATTTAAAATTTCTGAGGAATTTTCTCAGTATCTTTTAGTATCTCCTCAGGCAAGTATTTCTGATCAAAAAAATAAATTGGAAGAAATTATCGAAGAGGTAAAAAATGCACGAAAAAAAAGTTCGGAGAAACTTATTAAATTTTCAAAAGATGTTATAGAAAATGGAGATGTAATACTTCTGCATGATGCGAGTCATTCTATTTTTGATATTTTATGTCAGGCAAAAACAGATAAAAAACAATTCTCAATTCTTCTCGCAGAAAGAGAAAAAAAGAAAAATTTAATTATTATTCGATTCTTAATAAAACATAATTTTTCTTTTCAAGTAGTTCCCGAATACCTCCTTTCTCAAGTAAAAGCGACCATTACAAAATCGATGTTTGGTGCTGTTACCATAAACTCACTCCATGAAGTTATTTCTGATGCAGGAACAGGGTCTATTGTTTCACAAATGAAAGAATGGAAAATTCCTGTTTATGTTCCTATAACGAATGATAAATTTAGCCTCTGGGAAGCAAAAGAACATCATACTTATAAAACAAAAAAACATAAAATTTCAGAGGATATTGAATATGATAAACTTTCATTTTCTCATGACCGATATCCAACGAACCTCGTTACATATTTCATTACAAATAAAGGAATTTTATCTGCTGATGAATTAAATAAAAAATATGACTCTTATTATAAAGAGTGTAGTTTCTGGAGGAAAAAAAATAAAATTTCAGAAACAGATAATTAAATTTTATTTACTAGGTTCTTATTGTTATTGTTTACTTTCTTTTATGAAACCGGCTGTATTGTTACCAGATATTAGAAGTGGTTGGAATGTTGGATCATTTTTTCGAACGGCAGATAGTTTAGGAATTGATCAAATTTTTTTATCGGGGCTTACACCAAAACCGCCTCATAAAGAAATTTCTAAAACGGCACTTGATGCCGATATTTTTGTTCCATGGTCATATTTTCATAATTCTCTTGAGTGTGCAAAAATATTAAAAAAACGCGGATATTCGTTGGTGGCAATGGAATTAACAGATAATGCAATCAGTTTAGAAAAATTTCAATTTCCAAAAAATGCATGCTTAGTAATGGGAAATGAAATTACCGGAGTGTCAAAAGAAATGTTAGAATTATGTGATGATGTTATTTTTATTCCTATGCAAGGTGGAAAACAATCTATGAATGTAAGCATTGCAGGAAGTTTAGGAATGTGGGAGATGGTGAAAAGTATAAATATTTAGTATACTCTTTGTACTTTTTAGATAATACAATATGGCATTCACACATCTTCACACGCACAGCGAATATTCGTTTTTAGACTCGCTTCCGAGTGTAAAAGAATTGGCAAAAGCAGCAAAAAATGCAGGACAAACACATGTTGCTTTAACAGATAGAGCAAATATGCATGGTGCTATTGAATTTTATAAGGCATGTGTAGGAGAAGGTGTAAAACCTGTAATTGGTTGTGAAATGTTCATGGCACCACGAAGTCGATTTGATAAAGAAGTGGGAAAAGATTCAAAAAGACAACGAATTGTTTTAATTGCAAAAACAAATAAAGGATATGAAAATTTATTAAAACTAGTTTCTACCGCATTTCAAGATGGGTTTTATTATGTTGCACGAATTGATATGAATATTCTGCGAGAATTTTCAGAAGATATTATCGCAATTATTCCAAGAGCAGGAGGGCAAACAACAAAATTTTTAGAACATAATAGTTCTGAAAATAATCTAGAACAAGCAGCAGAAATTATTGAAACATATAAAGAAATATTTGCATCAGAAAATTTATTTTTAGAAACAACACCTCGACCAAACTTAGAAGAAGAAAAAATATTTCAAGAAAATTTTAGAAAACTCATAAAAAAAACGAATATTAATCCTGTTGCAACAAATGATGTTCGGTATATTTATCCAGAAGATACAGATGCTCATGATACATTGATTTGTATGCAATATACTTTGCAAAAACAGGATTCTGATAGGATTTCGTATAAACAGCACGATATGTCGTTTTGGTCAGAAAAAAAAATGACTGAATATTTTTTAGATATTCCAAAAGCGATAGAAAATACACAAATTATTGCAGACCAGTGCAATTATGAATTTGATTTTAGTACAAATTTAATTCCAACATGGGAGGTTACTTCAAATTTTAAAAATGATGCACATTTATTACGATTTTTGTGCGAAGAAGGATTACGAAAGCGATTCGGTGGGAAATATCGTGGATGTTATATTTCGGATGTAAATTTTCAAGAAATTATTGCGAATGTTGATAACTCTCCTATAAATATTTCTGAAACAAATTTAGAGCAAAAAGAATATGATGAACTGTTGGACAGATTAACATATGAATTAAAAATTATTGGAGATATGGGATTTAATGCATATTTCCTTATTGTTGGAGATTTTGTGCAATGGGCAAAAATGCATGGTATAGCAGTTGGTCCAGGACGAGGTTCGGCAGCAGGGGCAATAGTTGCTTATTTACTTGAGATTACAGATATTAATCCATTGCAATATGGATTATTTTTCGAGCGATTTTTAAATCCTGAACGAGTATCTATGCCTGATATAGATATTGATTTTGCGGATACTGGAAGAGAGGCAGTGCTTGAGTATGTTCGAAATAAATATGGAAGAGATAAAGTTGCAAATGTGGCAACATTTGGAACAATGGCTGCACGAGCTGCAATAAAAGATGTGGCAAGAGTATACGGGTTACCATTTAGTGAGGCGAATGAGTTAGTAAAATTGATTTCTGATAAACCTGGTACAAAATTGACAGCTGCGAAAGAAGATTCTACGGAATTACAAGAAGCATTGAATGCAAATTCTGAATGGAATGAGATTTATGATATTGCAATGAAACTAGAGGGGAATATTCGGCATATTTCAGTGCATGCATGTGCCGTAATGATTACGCCAGAACCAATAATGAAATATTGCCCACTGCAACCCGCTCCAAAAGATGAAAATACTTTAATTACACAGTTTCAGGCAAAGCCATTAGAGCAACTTGGGCTGTTAAAAATGGATTTTTTAGGATTAAGAAATCTGTCGATTCTTGAAAATACAATGAAACTCGCAAAACAGCGGCATGGTGTTGATATTGAAATTCTTGAGATTGATATGCACGATGAAAAAGCATTTAAGCTTTTAACTGATGGTTTTACGACGGGAGTTTTTCAATTGGAATCAGCAGGAATGACGAGATATTTAAAAGAACTACAACCATCTCGATTTGAAGATTTAATTGCAATGGTGTCGCTTTATCGACCTGGTCCAATGAAATTTATTCCAGATTATATTGAAGGAAAACATGATCCAGATACTGTAAAATATCCAGCCGAAATATTAAAACCTATTCTTGAAGAAACATTTGGGATTGCAATTTATCAAGAACAAATTTTAGAAATTGCAAAAGTTTTTGCTGGATTTACTCTTGGAGGTGCCGATTTATTACGGCGTGCAATTGGAAAAAAAATTGAATCTGAACTCATGGCTCAACGAGATTTATTTATTCAAGGTGCTCTAAAAAATGGGCATACTGAAAAATTATCAAAACATATTTTTGATGATGTAATTGTGCCATTTTCTGGGTATGGATTTAATAAATCTCATGCTGCATGTTATGCGTTAATTGCGTATCAAACGGCATATTTAAAAGCGAGGTATCCTGTAGAATTTATGACAGCACTGTTAATGAGTGATGCAGAAAATACGGATAGAGTTATTTTAGATATTGAAGAATGTCGAAGTTTGGCAATTACAGTGTTGCCACCATCGGTTGATGAAAGTGATTTTAGTTTTTCTGTTATTGACGATAGCACTATTCGGTTCGGATTAAATGCAATTAAAGGAATTGGTGGAAATATTGTGGCACAATTAATTGAAGCACGAAAAATAAAAAATAATAGATTTTCAAATTTTGTAGAATTTTTGGAAAGTTGTGGTCCAAAAGTTATAAATAAAAAATCGTTAGAAGCATTAGCAAAAGGAGGAGCGTTGGTGCATATGGAAAAAACAGAAGTAATTTTGAGTAATATTGAAAAAATATTACAATTTACTAAAGATTCAAAAACAGAAATAAATGCTGCACAAGACGATTTATTTGGGTCGTTTGATATTGATATAGAAACAGCCGATTTAAAACTTGAAGAAGCAAAAGAAGAAGACAAGTTATCGTTAGCACAAGTTTTAATGCTAGAAAAAGAAGTGTTAGGGTTGTATGTTTCGGGGCATCCTCTTCAAGGCATGAAAAAATATTTAGAAAAATCAGGGACGATAATTTCGGATCTTCCAGAGAAAGCAAAAATTTTAAAAAAAACTGCAGGACGCCGAGAGCAAAATATTAAAACTCAGGGATTACTTACATTTGTAAAAAAACTTACAACAAAATCAGGTGATACAATGGCAATTGCATCTATTGAAGATTTATCTGGGAAATTGGAATTAGTATTTTTTCCAAAAATATATGCAAAATTTTCAGATTGTTTAGATGGAGAATGGTTTTTGGAATTGGAAGGAGAAGTTACCAATAGAAATGGTGATTGGCAAATGACAGTATTTCAATGCGAAAAATCAAGATTGGAAGATGTACGACAAAAAGCAGAACAGTTTCAAATGATAGAAAAAAAAATAAAGAATACGGGTCAAGATAAAGATCAAGATAAAGATCAAGATCAAGATGAGGATAAATATGAAGATAAAAATGAATGTATTCCAGAAAGTAATGTAGAGAAATTACATATAATAGAAGAATCGTTTAGTTCAAGAGTAGATGATAAAATAAAAAATAAATTACAGGCTGAGCAAGAAAGAATAAACGAAAAATTAAGTAAAAAGTGGGAAATTTTTCTGCCAAGTAATATTTCTTCAGATAAGCTGTCTGAATTAAAATCTGTATTAAAAGAATCGAATGGTGATATAGAAATTATATTTTTCTTTAAAGGGCAAGAAGTGAAAGTGGGGCATAGTGTTACAAAGACTGATGATTTAGTGAAGAAAGTTGAAGAGATTTTAGGGTAATAACTTTTTTAGTATTTTTTATTTGTATATATATACTTTTTTTAATCGTTTAGAAGTTCCGAGATTCAATAAAACTTCATATGAAATAGTGTTTAATTTTTTTGCTATTTCTCTCGCATTTTGTTTTTTTCCTAAAATATAAATTTTATCTTCTGAAAATTCATAATTTTGTGGTAATAAATATGTAGATTGATCCATGCTAATACGTCCAATGCATTTATATTCTTCTCCTTTTTCTGAGAACACAGAAAAATTATTACTCAATAATCTGTTTAATCCATCGGCGTATCCAACTGGAATAATTCCAATTTTTTCATTTTGTGTTTTAGTAAAATATGTTCGTCCATATCCAATAGAAACATTTTTTTGAAATTGTTTTAGTAAGGTAAACTGTGTATAGATTTGTACAGCTTGTTTCAAATCTAAATTTTCGGCACCTCTTCCAGGTTCTGGATATCCATAGCTGGCAATTCCTGGGCGAATCATGTCAAATGTTGCGGATGCATGTTCTGTTGAGGCTCCACTGTTTGCTGCATGAAAAATTATATCGTTAAATTCGGATAGCGTATTTTTACTTGCGTAAAGAGATTTAATTTTTTCCCGTATTTCTGAAAATTGTCGAATTTGTTTTTCGGTATATTCAAAGTTCTCCGTGTCGGAAATATCACTATCGGAAACAGGAAAGTGCATCATCACTCCTTTTATTTTTATATATTTTGAATGTTGAATTCTTTGAAATAAGTCGAGTGTTTGTTCTGGTAAAATTCCACATCGCCCCATTCCGAGGTCTATTTTTAAGTGAATAGAAATAGTATTTTTTGTATTATGAGTTATTGTTTTTTTTGTGAAAAATTCTTCTATTTTGGTAATTGTTTTTTCTTCTGATATTGCTATTTCAATATTATTTTCAGATATAAATTTTAAAAATTTTGTTGAATAATATGTTTG
>CAMZKJ010000040.1 GCA_947311245.1 uncultured Candidatus Altimarinota bacterium | reverse complement strand
ATGTTGAACCTAATAAAGTTCCTTCTATTGCATTCTCCGCAAAGCTTGTTCCAACAGTTAAGTTAATTGCATTTGAGCATTCATCGTTAACTGGAGGAGGTTCATAAGCTAAAACTTCAAATTTGTCATTTGGGTCGGTATTCATATATTGTTCAACATTAAAATAAACAATTTCACCAACAGTACGCCCAGTAAGTTCAATTTTTGAAAATTCGGAACCACTATTATAATCAGCATCTAATACTGTAAGAGAACCACATGACCCTGAAAATGCTCTAATGTATGTTCTATTTAAAGTAGATCCAGCAAATTGATAAGTTTCAAAAGTAATATTCCCAGAAGCAGGAACTGTTGCTGTGTACCAAACATCTTCATATCCATTACCATTATCATCTGTTGCTCCAGCTAATGTACCAACAGTATGTGTAGCGGCAATATTTCCAACTGTTAGGTTAACTGCATTTGAGCATTCATCGTTTGCTGGAGGAGTATTTTTAATTTGAATATCAAAAGCACCTTCTGCTCCATCACTACCTACAGAATAATAACCTACATTTACATAATATGTTGTTCCTATAACAGATTGGAATGTTAATGTTTCACTGGTTCCATTTGCTCCATTATCAACATTTGCAATTTTAGTCATACTACCACAATTGCCTGTTAATACTGCTACTTCCGGATCCCATCCTGTTGGGTCAACATTTATTTCGTACTCGCCACCATTACCAACAAATGAATACCATACACCATCATTCATTCCAGTACCATCACCATAAGTGATAAAACCATCGTTATTTGTTGCACCTTCAGCATTTAAACTTTGTGTGTATGGTAAAGTGCTTACATTAAAAGCATTTATGCAGCTATCATTTTTAGGTATTACTTTAAGTTCTACATTATCAATTCCGGCACCCCATCCCCATGCACCATCAATATCATCATATTTGAATGATAATATAAAATCATTAACAAAATAATCGCTAATATTTAAGACTTCGTTAGTAGAGTCGGCATCTACGGTATATTCAATTATATCATGCCATGCATAGCTGTGATATAATCGAACAAGTAATTTTTCTCCAGATCCATTATTAAATGCATAATCATATTTAAGTTGTAAATCATATAAAGTATTATCATAAACACTTAAATCCATATACCCTGCTGTTCTTAAATAACCATCGTTATTGTCTCCTGTGTCTCCTGCATCATCGTCATCAAAAATTGCTGCATTTGTCGAGAAATCATTAGTGGCACCACTTCCAGGAACTACTCCACTTCCAAAAGTCCACTCTTGTGAGCCGGAATTTGCACCTGTTTGCCAACCTGATGGGATTGTTGCCCCATTAAAATCTTCAGATATTAACACTTGCGAATATGTAGCAAGTGAAAACAAAAAGATTGCTGTTAAAAATAATAATTGTTTTTTCATTTCTTTAAATTTTTTAAATAGTTTATAAAGTTTAATTAATTGGAAACAAAGTAAACTTAAAATGTATATTTTTTTTAATGAATATTTTATTCGTGTAGGTTTATTTTATATTCGTGTGTGTTTATTTTATATTCGTTTTTGTATATTTGCAAAATGTACTAAAAACTATTAATGAAACCTATTTACATTATATTTCTCTCATTGTTTTTTACTATAATTTCTTATGCACAGAATTTTGATAGTTTAAAAGTTGTTATTTCTCAAAAGGAAGGAACTAAAAAAAGTTTAGAACTTTTAAAAATTGGAAATTTATATAAACAAAATAACGAATTTGATAGTGCTATTTTTTATTTAGAGCGTGGTTTAAATAATAACTTTTCAGAAGAAGAAAAAAGCAATATTTATGAAGATATAGGAATGATGTTCTTCTATAAGAATAATTTCCTAAAAACATTAGACAACTTTAAATTGTCATTATACTATGCAAAAGAATTTGGGAGAGATAGTATAATTGCCAGAAGATATTCAGATATTGGAGTGGCTTATGATTATTTGGGTGCTTATGATAAATCTGTAGAGTATTATTATATGGCTTTAGAAATTCTTGAAAAAGAAAATGATAAATCGGGGATGGCAAAAATATATAATAATTTAGGTATTATTATGCAAAATAGAGGAAATGCTAATGATGCATTAGGGTTTTATAAAAAGTCATTAAAACTTAAAATAGAAACAAAAGCTTCAGATGTTCAAATAGCTTCAGCATATATAAACTTAGGTTCTGCTTATGAGCAATTAAAGAAATATGGTAAGTCCCTTAGCTTTTATAATAAATCTTTAAATCTTTATAGAAATAATAGTGCTAAATATTTCTCGTTGGCACTTAGCAATATAGCAAATGTTTATTTTAATAAAGCAGAATTTGATAGTGCAAACTCTTTTAATGAAAGATCAATAAAAATAAACGATAGTTTAAAAAATAATTTAGGTTTAGTTGGGAATTACAGATTGAAGGGTGATATATTAAGAAAAGAACAAAAAGTAGATAGTTCAATCTTTTATTTGAATAAATCTTTAAAATTATCCGAGACTTTAAATGTTCTGGATGGGAGGAAAGATATATTAATAAGTTTAGTTAAAACATATAAACAAAAACAGGATTTTTATAATGCTTTTCTGTATCAAGAGAAATTGATTGCTATAAATGACACACTAAATAACGAAAAAACAAACAATAAAATTGAGACATTAAAAATTGTTTACGAAACGGACAAAAAGGAAAAAGAAATTTCAAACCTAGAAGAAAAAATTAAACGAACTCGTGCTTTGCAAGGATTTATAGGATTTGCATTTTTTCTTGTTGGTGTAATTGTGTTCTTAATTTTTAGGCAAAAACTTGCAAAATCAAAATACGAAGCAAGAATTTTTAATCAAAAGCTTTTGCGTTTACAAATGAACCCACATTTCATTTTTAATGCTTTAACTTCTATTCAATCATTTATGTTTGAGAAAGATACAAAAAAAGCTGCGATGTATTTATCATCTTTTTCAAAACTTACAAGGTCTATTCTAAATAATTCGAGGGAAGAATTTATTACATTGCAAGAAGATATTGAAACAACTGAGAATTATTTAAAAATTCAACAAATGCGTTTTGAAGATAGTTTTGAATATAATATAATTGTTGACGATAAAATTGAGTATGAAAATGTGCAAGTTCCTCCAATGTTAATTCAGCCGTTTGTGGAAAATGCTGTTGTGCATGGTTTTAAAGATATTGCGTACAAAGGAAAGCTTGAAGTTAAATATTTAAGAAACGGTGATTTCATTAAAGTAATTATTCAAGATAATGGAAAAGGATTTATTCAGCAAAAGAATAAAAAACATAAATCACATGCTTTAAATATAACACAAGAAAGATTAAAAATACTCAACAAAAATAAAAAGAAATTAATAGCGTTTCATATTATAAATAACAATGATAAAGGAGTGAAAGTTGTTTTCCAATATCAATATTTAGAAAAAAAAATATAAATGTATAAAATTGTAATAATTGATGATGAAAAAAACATCCAAAACTCATTAAAGCACATAATTGAAGATTATGCTGATGATGTAAAAGTGTTTGGAATTGCTTATAATGTAAAGTCTGGAATTGAATTAATTAGAAAAGTTCAGCCAGACATTGTTTTTCTTGATATTGAAATGCCCGATGGAACAGGTTTTGATTTGCTGGAACAACTTACATCTATTAATTTTTCTCTAATTTTTTGTACTGGGCATAATGGTTTCGCAATTAAAGCATTCAAATATAATGCAATTGATTATGTTTTGAAACCTTTTGATATTGAGGATGTTATATTCTCTGTTGAAAAAGCAAAAGAGAACTTAAGTTTAAAACAAAAAGATATTACAATAAAACAACTGCTTGATTTTAATAAAGTGCCTACTAATAAAAAAGATAAAATAATTCTAAAAACTGCAACTGATGTATTTATTGTAAAAATTAGCGATATTTATAATTGCAAATCAGACAGGGCATATACGACATTTTTATTTGAAGATGATAAACAGATACTTGTGTCTAAACCATTAAAAGAATTTGAAGAAATATTAGAACAACATAATTTTATAAAAACTCATCAATCTCATTTAGTTAATTTGAAATATGTTGAAAGGTTTCATAAAAAAGATGGAGGGTATTTAGTTTTAACAAATGGAAGAGAATTACCAATTGCCATTAGAAAAAAAGAAATAGTTCTTCAAGCAATGGAAAATTTGCATTTTTAATTATTTTGTTTTTTTATATTTCCAAACAGCCATACTTAAAGTTGAAAATCCGTAAGCCATTAAAATAAACAAATCATTTTTTATATCATAAAAACCAGAACCCTTCATTAAAATCATTCTTAATATTTTCATAAACCAAGCCATTGGGTTTAAATAGTTTATTTTTTGAGCCCAATATGGCATACTTTCAGTTGGTGTAAAAATACCACTCATAAGAATAAATACAAGGTAAAAGAAAAACGAAATGAACATTGCTTGTTGTTGTGTGTTTGTTGTTGTAGAAATAAAAAGACCTATACCCAATGTTGTTATTAAAAAAATACTTGCAACAAAAAATAATAAAAGTAAGCTGCCAACAACTTGCAAATTAAATAGAAAGTGTGCAATTAATAATCCGAATGCTAACTCAAAAAGTGCAATAATTAAAAAAGGTATTAATTTACCAGCAATAAAATGATGTTTTTTAATTGGACTTACATTTATTTGTTCAATTGTTCCTATTTCCTTTTCCCTTACCAAATTCATACTTGATAAAAACATGCTAACAATGGTAATTAAAACAACTAAAATTCCTGATGACATATATACTTTATAATCTAATTGAGGATTATACCAAAATGCATTTATAACATTTATATTTTTAAAATTTGGAATTTCTGTTTGGACATTTTTTAATTTTAGAATAATATCTTTATTGAAGTCAAAAATTATTTCTCGGCAATATACACTTGCAACAGATGCTTTTGTTCCATTTATTGCATTAAATAATAGTTGAATGTCGGATGCGTTTTCTTTAAGAAGTTTTTTTTCAAAATTAATTGGAATATTCATTACAATATCAGCATTATCACTTTTAATTTTATTTTGTGCATTTTTTAAGGAATTAGATTTTGATAAAATGAAAAATGGAGATGCTTCAAATTTGCTTGCCAATTGGCGAGATAAAGTACTATTGTCATTATCTACAACTTGTATGTTTATACTTTTCATTTCAAGATTTGCTGCATAAACTAAAACAACCAACTGCACAACAGGCATTACAAAAATAATTGGTATCATTATTTTATTTCTAAAAATTTGAATAAATTCTTTTTGTATGAGGCTTAGTATTGTTCGCATATTTTAATATTATTCTTTGAGGTTGTTGGTTCTAGGGATGTTTTTTTTATTTTAACATTCATAAATTGCCTATTAAAGACTGGCTATTGCATACTACCAACTTCTATTCTAACCTTATCTTAAATTTTTTTGCACTCATTACAATAAAAAAGATAGTCATAACAATTAGTATTAAGGTATCTTTCCAAACGTATGTAATTCCTACACCTTTTAGCATTATATTTTTTACAATAATTATAAAATATTTTGGAGGCATAAGTGCTGCAAACCATTGTAAAACTTTGGGCATATTTTCAATAGGGAAAATAAAACCAGATAATAAAACTGTTGGTAAAATTAGAGCAAACATGGACATCATCATTGCCGTTAATTGGCTATCGGATACAGTAGAAATGAAAATTCCAAGTGATAATGCTAATAGAATGAAAAGTACCAATTCTGCTAAAAGCAGACTAAGGCTTCCGTTTAAAGGCATTTCAAAAACAAAATAGCCAATAATAATAATGATAATTGCATTTAAGAAAGAAAGGACTAAATATGGGGTAACTTTTCCAAGTAATATTTGAATTGGTTTTAAAGGTGATACTAGTATTATTTCCATAGTTCCCATTTCTTTTTCTCGTGCTACAGAAATTGATGTCATCATTGCAGAAACTAGCATTAATATCATTGCCATAATTCCAGGAATAAACATGTAAACGTCTCTTAAGCCTTCGTTGTATATCATACGTTCGTGTGTGTTTATTTTTAATGAAATTTTGCTATTTTTATTTATATCTTCAAGATAATTAAAAATTATTCCTTTAGTGTAATTAACAATCATGTTTGCCGAATTTGCATCGGAAGCATCAGCAATTATATGAATGCTAGCTCTCTTTTCTTTCATTAATTTTTTTGCAAAATTTGCTTCAAAAATTATTACTTCCTTTACTTTTCCTTCTTTAAATGTTTCTTCTATTTCTTTATTACTATAGATGTTTTTCTCAATTTTAAAAAAGCCCGATGATAATATTTTGTTTGTAATTTTTGTTGTTACATGGTCTTTCGACATATCCCAAATTGCAAGTTTTACATTTTTAACTTCGTTGGTAATTACAAATCCGAATAATAAAACCTGAGCTATTGGTATTCCAAAAAGTATGAGCATAGTTCTTTTATCACGAAATATGTGGTAGAATTCTTTTTTTACGAAAGTTGTGAAGCGTTTCATATTTTTTATTTGTTGCTTTTATTCTTTAAAATAGTTTTATATAAAATTGCTGATTTTATTGTTATTAATAAATAGTCCACAGTCGGCAGTTCATAGTAATCTTCCTGTTTTGAACTTTTCATAATTATATAAGAGTTTTGTCTAAAAACCCTTGTTAGGGTCGTATATGCAAATCCTCCAAAAATTTAACTTCTGATTTACAGCTAATTAACAAATCCTGACAGGGTTCTTCTTCAAGTATTTAACCTTTTTAGACTAAACTCATATAAACTTTCAAATCTCTAAATCCCATAATTTGTATTTTTAAGTAAATATATTTAATAATTTGCTGAATGATTTTTCGCAACTGACTGCTGACTGTGAACTGCCTACTGTCATCTCGCTATCTTTAAAAAAACTTCATCCATATTTTTTGAATTATATTTTTTCATTAAATTTATAGGGGTATCAAGTGCAACAATTTTTCCTGCATCCATTATTGAAACTCTATCGCAATATTCAGCTTCGTCCATATAATGTGTTGTAACAAAAACGGTTATTCCTTTATTTGCTGTTTCATAAATTAAATTCCAAAACTCTCTTCTTGTTACGGGGTCAACTCCACCAGTGGGTTCATCTAAAAAAACAATTTTAGGATTATGAAAAACAGCAGTTGAAAATGCAAGTTTTTGTTTCCATCCAAGAGGAATATCTTTTATTTTTTTATCTTTTGCATGTGCAAAATTTAGTTTGTTAAGAAGTTCGTCAGTTTTGGCTTTAATTTCTTTTTTTTTCATTCCATATATGCTGGCATAAAATCTTATATTTTCTTTTACTGTAAGGTCTTCGTAAAGTGAAAATTTTTGGCTCATATAACCAATGTTTTTTTTTATGTCTTCAGTTTGTTTATAAACATCAAAGCCTGCAACTTTTATTTTACCCGAACTTGGTTTTGAGAGCCCGCAAAGAATTTTTATTGCTGTTGTTTTGCCCGCCCCGTTTGCACCCAGAAAACCGAAAATTTCCCCTTCATAAACTTCAAAATTCAAATTGTCGTTTGCTGTGAAGTTCCCGAATTTTTTGCTTAAGTTTTTTGCTGATATTATTGAGGTGTTTGTCATCTTTATTATAGTACACTAATTTTTATGATTGTTAAGATTTATTTATGATTGAAATTACAGTTGGCAAACTACAAACTGCCTACTCCCTCATTAGTTCAATAAAACAATCTTCAATATTTGCTTTAATAATCTTAACTTCAATATTTGTATGTTTTTTTTCTTTTAAATAATCTTTAATATCATCAATTTTTAGTTTTTCCAACTTGTCTGTATAATGAATAAATTGACCAAATGCGTTTACCGAATTTTGATTTTTGTAATTTTTTAAATCTTGTAATAATTGATATTTATTCTCCGTTTTTATTGAATATAGTGTTTTGTTAAATTGGTTTGTAATATTTTCAGGAGTGTCAATGCTCATAATTTCTCCATTTTGAATTAATGCAACTCTGTCGCATAGACTTGCTTCATCCATATAAGGTGTTGAAACAAGAATTGTAATACCTTTTTTCTGAAGTTTCTTTAGCATTTCCCAAAATTCTTTTCTTGATACTGCATCAACTCCTGTTGTTGGCTCATCTAAAAAAAGAACTTTTGGTTTATGGATTAATGCACATGATAAAGCTAATTTTTGCTTCATTCCACCAGATAAATCACCTGCTTTTCGGTTTTTAAAAGGTTCAATCTGAGAATAAATGTCTTTTATTAGTTCATAATTTTCTTTTATTGTTGTTCCGAATACTGTTGCAAAAAAGTTGAGATTTTCTTCAACAGTTAAATCTTGATAGAGAGAAAATTTACCGGGCATATAACCAATAATATGTCGTATTTTTTTGAAATCTTTTACAATATCTAAATTTTCTAAATTTATATTTCCTGTTTTCGGCAATAATAAAGTTGTAAGAATTCTTATTAAAGTTGATTTTCCAGCACCATCAGGGCCAATTAATCCGAAAATCTCTGTTTTTTTTACATTAAAAGATATGTTTTTTATAGCAGAAACATCTCCATAACTTTTTGAAACATTTGATATTTTAATTGAATAATTTTCCATTTAACTGCCTGAAATAAAATTAAATATTGTTTGTAATATTGTCAAATTAAAAACCATACTGAAAACTGCCCACAGTATTACTGCCTACTGAAAAACGCCCAATTAAAAAATAACTTCCCCAGGCATACCAATTTTAATACTTCCGTCATTCTTAACTTTCACTTTTATTGCATATACCAAATTCACACGTTCTTCCTTTGTTTGAATAATCTTTGGGGTAAATTCTGCCTTATTTGACACCCAAGTAATTGTTCCTTCATATTTTTTATTTTTATCTTCAGTTTTGTCGATATAAACACTTACTTTTTGTCCAATTTTTATTTCATTTAATTGTGTTCCGCTAATGTATGCTCGTAGAATTATTTCTGACAAATTTGCAATTTTATAAAGAGGTTTTCCAGGACCTGCTATTTCATATTGTTCTGAATACTTTGTTAAAACTGTTCCGTTTATAGGATTTATAATTATTGACTTTTGAATTAAATCTTGAATAGATTTTGTTTGGGCATCATACACTTTTAATTCCTCAAAAATACTTTTGTTTTGAGTTTTTACTTGCATAATTTGTGTACTTAAAACACTAATTTTACCCTCAATATCATCCAATTGTTTTTGGCTAATTGCACTGTCTTTTAAAAGTTTAAGAATTCTGTTTTTTTCCTTTAAAAGAACATCTTTTTGCTTATTTAAAACATCAACTTGTGCTATAATGTTTGAGAACTTTGAAGATACAACATTTTTTTTACTTAAAATTTGTTGTTTGTTAAGCAAAAGAGCAACAGTATCAATAATATATGCCGTATCGCCTTTTTGCAAAATCTCCCCTTCATTAATGTAACATTTTAAAATTGTTCCTGCTGTTTGAGATGAAATTATTGTTTCAATTGCTTCAAAATTTCCGTAAGCATCTGCTTTGTCATTTTTATCTTCACAAGAAGCAATGAATATAGTTCCGATTATTATTATAGATATTATTTTATTCATTTTATAAATTTTTAAGTTTAATATTTTAATCTAAATAAAACCACTGTCTGGGGCGTATGCAAAATTACCAAAAATTCAACTTGCGATTTACAGCCAATTAACAAAGCCTGACAGTGGTTCTTCTTCGAGTATTTAACCTTTTATACTGAACTCATATTTTAATCTAAAAAAACTCCTTGGAGCTATCTCTAATTTAAATAAACCTTGAGTCCTCTCCAAAAAGTGTCGGTGTGAATATCTTTGCAAAATGCCAGTAACATTATTGTCTTATAATCAGCCAATTAACAAATTCACACCGACACTAAATAGGTCATTTTATGTT
>CAMZKJ010000039.1 GCA_947311245.1 uncultured Candidatus Altimarinota bacterium | reverse complement strand
GTTGTTGGAAAATTTCTTTCGTTTATTCCTATAGCCGTAAGTATAGTTTTAACAGTTTCTTTGTTTGTCTCTCTCTTTATTATTCCTGCTGTATCATCAGTGATTTTAAAAGCAGAAAAAAATACTAAAAATAGTGAGAATAGTGAAGAAGTAAGTAGAAGAGCTAAAATTAATAACTTTATAGGTATTGTAATAAATAAATATACTAAAATTTTAGAAAAAATACTGGTTACCCCTGTATTAAAATATGGAATTTTCGCATTCACATTGTTTCTGTTTATAGCAACTCTGTTTTTGCCATCAAAATTTGAAATGTTTCCAACTGCAGATTCTGATAGAATTTCAATGACATTAATTCTGCCAGAAGGAACAGAATCGAAAAAAGTTTTGCAAACGGTTGCTGATATAAAAATAGAAACGGTGGTAGCAGAATTACCAGAAACATCTATTTTTTCGGTAACTATTAAAAAAAATACCGCAGAAATTTTATTAGAATTATTACCATTTAAAGAAAGAGAGAGAAGAGGTATGCGAACCTCTTCAGAGCTTGAAACAATTATTGTAAATCGGTTTAAAAATTTACCAGAAAATATAATATTGCAAGTACAAAGAGAAAAAAAAGGACCAAAGTCAAAATTTCCAGTTGGGTTTAATGTAAAAATAGCAGATTCAAGTTTATTACAAGAAGCAAAAAGTATAACGCAAAAAATTACAACATTGCTAAAAACTGTTGAGGGAACTCAAGGTGTTACAAATTCTATTACAGAAATACCCGGAGAATTTAATTTTATAATAGATAAAGAAAAGGCTTTTTTACAAGGTATTAACCCTTTAGATATTCCATCTTCTATTCGTGGTGCAGTATATGGAGATATAGTTGCGACTTTTAAAAAAGAAGGTGTTTCCGATGATTTAGATATTCGTTTGCAGTTTAAAGAAAATCAAGTTTCTAATATGACAAAAATTTTATCGATAGAAATTGCAAATGGGGTTAAATTGTCAGATGTTGTTACAGTAAATAAACAATCTGGTATTGCTGAAATAACACGAGATGACGGAGATTTGGTCTTTACGGTGTCTTCTTTTTTAACAGAAAATGGGAATGCTGAAGAGGTAACAAAAGCGATGGTATTATTGATTGATGAAAAGATTGCATCTGGAGAGCTGGTTTTACCAAATGGGGTAACTATTGAAGATGCATCGGAAAATAAAAATAATGAAGAATTGATGAAGGCAATGGTAAGTGCGTTAATTCTTGCAATATTGATGATGTTTTTTATTTTAGTAATTCAGTTTGAAGCATATGCACCGCCTCTTTTAATTTTACAAACGGTAATTTTTGCACAAATTGGTGTTGCTATTGGATTATATTTAACCGGAACGGATAAAAGTATGTCGTATATGCTTGGGCTTATTTCATTGTCTGGAATTGTAGTGAATGACGCAATTATTCTTGTTGATAAAATTCGTACTAATGTATTTTCTGGAGAATTTAAAAATAAAATTGAAGCTATTGTAAATGCAGGAAAAACTCGATTTATTCCAGTAGTTTTAACAACTATTACAACGAGTGCAGGAATTTTCCCTTTAATTTTTATAGATAGTTTTTGGGCAGGTCTTGCGTATACAATCATTTTTGGGTTATCGGTTTCGTCGTTATTAACTCTATTCTTAATACCAATTGGGTATATGTTGTTTCAGAAAAAATAAAAATAAAAAAATAAAAATAAAAAAATAAGAATATAATAAGTATATTTTTACAAAACACTTCAAAAAATTATTTACAATTTTTTGAAGTGTTTATTTATGTCTCTAGTCTCACTTTTAAAGAGTGGTATAATAATTTTTTTTACAAAAAAAGAGGTATAAAACCTCTTTTTTATCTTTAGAATGGAGCCACCTGTCAGAGTCGAACTGACGACCTACGGGTTACAAATCCGTTGCTCTACCAGCTGAGCTAAGGCGGCACTAAAACATTTTCTCAATTTATTTATTTTCAGTCAAGAGAAATAGCTGTTGAATTACATAAATAGCTAAATAATAATTTATTTTTTATTTTTTTATGGTAAAACTTTATAAGTTATGTGCAATTATTTTCACAGAAGTAGAAAAAAACAGATGAAGTAAAAAAGGTAGAGTAGTCTAGATCATTTATGTTATATTTTTTATATTATAAATATAATAATACTTAATGACTCAAAAAATAAAATTACCAGAATTACTGTTACCAGCAGGAAGTAAAGATAAGGCATTAACGGCATTTCGATACGGTGCTGATGCTGTATATGTTGGAGTACCAATGTTTTCGCTTCGAACACGAGAAAATAATGTAACAGAAGAAGATATTGTTGATGTTTTAAATTTTGCACGAAAAAATAATAAAAAAGTGTATGTAACATTGAATGGGTTTCCTCATGAATTTGCTATTGAACAAATTAAAAAACATTTGGCTTTTTTAGAAACAATTAAACCAGATGGAATTATTTTTGCAGATTTAGGCGTGTTGTCCTTAGCACGAGAATATGCTCCAAGTGTTCCAAAACATTTATCGGTACAAACCAGTACTGTAAATATTCCAGCAATGCAAATGTGGATGGAAATGGGGGTTGAAAGAGTTATTCTTGCACGAGAAATGGCAATTAGAGAGGTTGCGAAAATTCATAAAGCATTGCCAACATTAGAGCTAGAATATTTTATTCATGGAGCGGTATGTATGGCATATTCAGGGCGATGCTTACTTTCAAATTTCACGGGTGGGCGAGATGCAAACCGTGGAGCGTGTAATCATACATGTCGATGGAATTATAGAGTTTTTGATGAAGAAGGAAGAATTATCAATGTGAGTGATCATGAAGAACAAAAAGTTCCAGTGCAAATAGAAGAGCCTAAAAAATGTTGTGGTTCTGGTAAATGTCATGATTCAGAGGAAAATACAGAAGATCTTTTAAAAAATGCAAAATCAATTCGAGATTTTGAAAAAATGAATTATTGGGAAGAAGAAGAACGACAAGGAGAAATTATTCCTGTAGAAGAAGATTTTCATGGAACGCATATAATGTCTTCAAAAGATATGTGCATGATTGGAGATATGCAAAAAATTGCAGAAGCAGGGGTTGTTTCATTAAAAGTAGAAGGGCGAAATAAAACAGCATATTACGCAGCAACAATTGCACGAGCGTATAGAAAAGCATTGGATAATTATGCAGAAGGAATTGAATATGATGAAAATTTATGGGAGGAAATTCATGCAACAGCAAATAGAGGATTTTTCCCTGGATTTTTAAATGGAAAACCTCGCAAAGGATCTGTAAAATTTGAAGCAAATTCAAGTAAAGCAGCAAAAGAATTTGCAGGTCGAGTTGTGGGTTGGAAAGACGGACGACTTGAAATTATTGTAAAAAATAAAATTGAAGCGGGGGCAACGTTAGAGGTTGTTATGCCAAGAATGGATGATGATTTTGTCATTATTGCCAAAAATATGAAATTTGGTGAAAAGTCTGTGGATGTTGTGCACGGTGGAAATTTGAATAAAGTAGTAACAATCGATTGTCCAAAAGAAGTAGAAGCGGGAATCTTTATTCGTCAAGAAGCACATAATCCAGGAATCAAAAAAACACCAGCAGAGATTGCAGCAGATAGCTATTCAGCATAAAATATATAAATATAAATACTATGCAAAAATATAAAATTCTTAAAGATGTCTTAGATTTTGCAAAAAATAAATTTTATAAATATGACATAGAAAATCCATCTTTGGATATTGCATTGCTTGCTTCCGAAGCGTTAGGGGTATCAAAAATACAACTTATCACAAAAGAGTATGTATCTTTTGATACATTAAATATTTCTGATGAAAGTATACAAAAATTCTTATATTTTATAGAGTTGCGATGTAAAAAAAATAGTATTTCAGAAATTCTTGGAATAAAAAATTTTTATGGATTAGATTTTATTGTAACAAATGATGTTTTAACTCCAAGGCCTGAAACTGAAATTTTGGTTGAGAAAGCATTTAACTATATTATTAAAAATAATATAAATAATATAAATAATATAATAGATATTGGAACAGGTTCAGGGTGTATTGCTATAAGTATTGCGATGCTTTTAAAAAAGCAACGATTAAAGAGCTTGAAAAAGATAAAAATTTTAGCGTGTGATATTTCTGAGAAAGCATTAGAAATCGCAGAAAAAAATGCAAAAAAACATGGAGTTTTAGATATGATAGAATTTCAAAAATCGAATTTACTGGAAAATATAAATAAAAAATATGTAGAAAATGCGTGTATTGTAACAAATTTACCATATATCCCAGAGGGTGATGCAAAAAAAATGAGTAAAGAGGTTTTAGGTGGAGACCCCAGTCTAGCTCTTTTTTCTGGGAAAACAGGTACAGATTTATATAAAAAATTATTTACAGATTTATTTCAAGAAAATTCAAATTTCTATACTATTAATTCGTGTTTTTTTGAGTTTGATTCTGGTATGAATACAGACAATATTCAAAAAAAATATTATGAAAAATTATTAGATGATTTATTAAAAAATAACCAACAAAAAAATATAACATTTTTTGCTGATTATTCTGGTGCTGAACGATTTGGAAAAATTATTTTGTAATATATTATAAGTTTTCTGCTTTTATTTCTTTTGCTAAGTCTGTATTCCACATTGCACCAGTTGCACTCATAACTGCATCTGCTCCCGCTTGAATATATTCTTTATAATCGGCAGGCGTTGTAACACCTCCAGTTCCAATAATTATAAAATTAAGTGATAATTCTTTTCTTAATCTTGCCATTCTTTTTACCATATCTACTCCTGCCCATTTAATTGGAGCTCCGCATACTCCAGAAATTAATCGCCCTTTTCCGGGTAATGCTTGTTCTCCATTTTCGGTTCGCACATCTCCTGCAATAGTATTTATTGCATTAAATCCTGCAACATATGGAGAAACTTTTTCTATGAAATCTTTTAATTTTTTATCAGAAGAAAAATATGATAATTTAATTAATACGGGAATATTTTTTTCTGTAAAAATTGGCTGAATTGCTTTTACAATTTTAACAACTCTTTCTGTGTCGTGGCATAATAAAGACGATTTTCCTTCATTCGGACACGATAAATCCAGTTCAACAATTGGAGCTCCCGTTTCTATAATCATTTTTGCACCATCTATCCAATCTTGGATGAATGCTTCTTCTCCGTTTCCAGGTGTTCCAAGGTATGTCGCAACTAAAACTTGCCCTTTTCCTGCGAGTTCTACAGCTCTTTTCATATCTGGAATCCATTCTTTTGGAGAAATTGATGGAACTCCGAATGAATTTGTTATAGCTATTGGTTTTTTAAACGTTTTTCCCATTGTTAATCCTGCGCTTGCATGCTCTATTGTTAATTTTGTACCAGCTTGAACAGGTACAATATTTGGAAATTCGTTACACGGATGTGGCCGTGTTCGAACTGTTTTATACATAATAATATCAAATCCTTTCTCAAATCCTCCTTTGCAAAAATTTGCATTTGGAATTGGTCCTGCAGGAATTCCAAATGGTAAATATACTTTGTGTCCTAAAAAGTCATGAGTTGGTTCTTTTTCATTTTTATATACGACTCCATCTGCAAATCCTCCAAATGGTCCTTTTTCGCAATTTTCTGCATATGATTTATTGGGGTCATAAAAAGGGGTAACTCCAGATTCTGATTTGAAAAAAGTCATAGGATATTTTTTGGTTATTATTCTTTTGATTATTTTTTATATTCTTTTAATGGTCGTGCTAAAATTTCTGCTGATAATTTTGAGGCATGAACTGCAGGTGCGTAAATTTTACTCATTGTGTAAACTTCTCCTTTTGGTTCGTCTGTAAATGTGTGCCCTCTGTGAACTCCGTATAAAACAGAAAACCCTTTTAGTTCTAAATCTTTTGTTTTATTTTTTATTTCAGTAGTGAGTTCTTTTATAGATGTTCCATTGTTGAAAACATCTTCTATGAATAAAATATGTTTTCCTCGGCATTTTTCTGCTTGTTCTCCGTATAATCCTAAAATTCCATTTCGTTTTTCTGTATACGCATATTCAATTTTGTATTTTGAGAATCCTAAAGTCTGAATAACTTTTGGTAAACTGAGTGATCCAAATGCAACTCCTACAATTATTAAATCTGATAATTTATCAGAAAAAAATTCTTCAATCGCTTCCCAGTATTTTGCAGAAATTTCTATTTCTTGGTCTGTTTTTAATTTTCTAAAATTTACGAAATATTCTCCTCGTAATCGAGTTCCGTCTTCTGCTTTCCCTTTATATTCAAAATGTCCTTGCTCTATAATTCCATACGATTGCAGTTGTTTTAAGTATGAATCGGCATGGGAAAAAATTTGTAAATTTTCATTTTGAATAGAGTGTAGTTGATTCATAAGATAGAAATAAGTAGTATTTTATACAATTGTACAAAGTCTATGTTTTTAAATAAATAGATAATTATTTGCTTCCAACACTTACTTTTGCATGTCGTACAACTTTTCCTTTTAAGGATACTCCTTTTTCAAAAACTTGTGCGATAATATCTTTTTCAGTGTTTGGGTCCATCATCATTGAGTCATGTAAATTTGCATCAAATTTTTCTGATGTTTCAGCAAAAAAATCTACACCTTGTTCTGAGAGTGTTTTTTGTAAATTTTCTTCTATAGATTTTAGAGATTTTATAAATTCGTTTTCTTGTAAATCTTCTGGTATATGTGAGAATGCTCTATTTAAATCGTCTATTGTTTTGGTAATAGGAAGGAGTAGGTTTTTTGCTCCATCGAATCGAGCATTTACTCTTTCTTCAGTGGATCGTCTTTTCATGTTTTGAATATCGGCTGTAGTTCGTAAAAGTTTATCGTTTAATTCAGCGTTTTCATTTTTTAATTTTTCAATTTGTAATTCTTGTTCTGATTTTTTTTCTTGTATATTTTCTTTTGTATCTTCTCTATTTTTATTATTTTTATTCTCTTTATTCTCTTTTTTATCTTTATTATTATTTTCTGTATTTTCTAGAATTTCTTCATTTTGAGTTTTATTAGTCATATTTATAATAAAATAGTAAGTGTGTAGTGTAAAATAAATTTATCTAAAATATATAGTATCTGCTTTTTTTTTTCAAGTTTATTCAGTACACTTTTTTTATGTAAAATTTATATAATTACTATTTGTTATGATGCATAAAAAGATACAATCCGTTTTATTTTCGGTATTAGGTGTAATGATATTTTCAGGTTCAGCATTTGCATTTACCGATGATGTTCCATTTTATGTAAAAGATGTAGCTGAAAATACAAAGGTATTTACAGAATTAGAGCAGAAGTTTAAATTTAATGGACATAAAGCAGTAAGAAGAGGGGAGTTTTTAGAATGGATTTTTGATAATACAAATCCTCATATTGATGTAGATGCTTATAAGAATGATGATATTTCAAAGGTTTTTATTGATGTTGCGAAAAGTAATCATACTTCTGAAGATGAGAGAGCGTATATTTCAGCTGGATATGCATTAAATGTTTTGAGTCAATTTGAAAAAAAAGGAAAATTTTTAAAAAATCGAAAGCTTACACGAATTGAAGCCGTGCGAATGTTGTTTGCATTAGAAAATATTTCGGTTGTGCAAAATAGAGGGGCAGATGTGCAAAATTTCTGGGGTGATTTACCTCAATCTATAAAAGATAGAAATTTAATTTTAGTCGCAATAGAAAAAGGATTTTTACAAAATAAATCTGGATTAACAGCTAAAATATCAACTATTGAGCCGTATTCTTATCTTACAAGAAACGACGCAGTTTGGATGTTGTATGTTTTAAATAATCAGGAAAATAAATCTAAAGAAGCAGAAATTTCATCTGCTACTAATAATGGAGATTTAAAAAATTTAGAAAAAGTTGAAAGTTTACTTCATTCTCAATATTTACGACAAAATGATATTTTAGATGATGAATTGCAAGATGCTGCAATTAATGGAATGGTGGATTCTTTGGGTGATCCGTACACTGTATATTTACCACCAGAAGAATCGGAAGCATTTACGAATTATATAAATGAAGAGCCGGAGCTTGAAAAAGAATACGCAGGGCTAGGAGTGGCTATTCAACCTGCAACAAATGGGGGATTGGTGATTACCGAAATTTTTGAAGGAAGTCCGGCACAACTTTCAAAAATGCAAGTTGGAGATGTTATTACAGGTATTGATGGTGTTGATATGATTGATTCACCTCTTTCAGAAATTGTTGCAAAAATTAAAGGAGAAGTTGGAACTTCGTCAGTGCTTACAATTAACAGAAATAACAAAACACTTTCTATTAAATTTGTACGCAAGAAAATATTTATAGAGGGGTTATCAACTGTTGATTATGAAATTAAAGACCGTATTTTATGGATAAAAATTCGTTCTTTTAAATCGTTTACATCAAGAGATTTTACAAAAATTTTAAACGAAGAATTAACGAAAAATTCGGATATCAAAGGGGTAATTGTTGATTTAAGGTTTAATCCAGGGGGCTTGATGAATGTTGCACAAGAAATGCTGGGAGAGGTTTTACCAGATGGGTCAATTGCGGTAAGGCTGTATGATTCCAATGATAATGAGGATATTTATTATGTCGATGGATCAGGAGATTACACAGATATTCCATTGGTTGTTTTTCAAAATGAATATAGTGCAAGTGCATCGGAAATTTTTTCAGCGGCAATAAAAGATTATGGCAGAGGAGATATTATTGGAACAACTTCATATGGAAAAGGTATTGCACAGCAATTATTTACACTTCCTCGTGGTTCATTAAAAGTTACAACATCAGAGTTTCGTTCACCATTACAAAATATTATTCATAAAATTGGGGTGAAACCTGATCATAAAATGATAGATCAAAGTGATGAAAGTTATTTTTATGAAGCAAAATTACGACTTAAATAAGTATTTTAATATGATATAATACTTATAAATAAAAAAACATAAGACAAGAAGTCTTATGTTTTTTTTATGCAAATCTGGTACCCGCGATAGGAGTCGAACCTATGACCATCACCTTAGAAGGGTGCCGCTCTATCCATCTGAGCTACGCGAGCAAAAAATGCGAATTGATTATATTTATATTCGTCTTATTTAGCAATATAAAAAATAACTATTTTAAAAAATCTTTGGATATTCTTCTTCTTTTGTTAGTTTGGGGAAAGGTGAGAGGTCGAAGTTAAGAGAAGTTAAGAGAGGGGGAAAGTGAGTATGAATATAAAAATCTCTTGATTTTTGAGTAGTAGTTTTACTAGAATACTTTAGCGTTGAAGACAGCAGGCATTTATCTTTTTGATAAAGTAATAAGCCCCGCCGAGACTATAATCGAATTCGATTTGAAAATTTCTTTATAGAAGCTCGTCTTTCAACTGCACTTTTACTAGCGCAAATAAAGACGAGTTTTTTTATTCACGCGTTTTATCATTTAAACACTTTCTGCGATGACGGACAAAATGGGGGTTGGAATATAATATGGCTATATCACGATTAAAAAAAGAAGAAGTTTTAAACACTTTAATTGAATCTTTTGGTTCTGCTAAATCTATTGTTTTTGCAAAAAATAAAGGACTTACAGTTTCAGATTCAAAAAATCTTCGAGCAGCTTTGCGAGAAGAAAATGTTACTTTTACTGTTGCTAAAAAAACATTGTTTAAAAAAGCAGCTGAAAGTAATGGAGTTGAGGGATTTGATCTTTCTGTTTTAGATGGTGCGGTTGGTGCTGCTGTTTCTTCAGAAGATGAAGTAGTAGGAGCAAAAGCAATTGCTACTTTCGCTAAAAAGAACCCAAACCTTGAACTTGTTGCAGGTATCGTAGACGGAGAATTTCTTGGAACAAAAGAAATTGTTAATCTTTCGAAATTACCTTCAAAAGAAGAGCTTTATGCTAAAATGCTTGGATCTATGCAAGCACCTCTTTCAAATTTTGTTGGAATTGGAAACAACCTTATATCAGGATTTGTACGATGTCTTGACCAGGTTGCTGAACAAAAAGACGCATAATTTTTTACTTTATTAAAAATTATGTGCAAAAATTATATTATACTATTTAAATTAAATTCTTATGTCAGAATGTACTGAACTACCAGAATTGTCTGCTAACGGACAAAAAATCCTTGATCTTGTGAAAGAACTTACTGTTCTAGAATTATCTGCTGTTGTTAAAAACATGGAAGATGTATTCGGAGTTTCAGCTGCTGCTGTTGCTGCACCTGCTGCTGCAGGAGCTGCGTCAGAAGAAGCTTCTGAACAAACTGAATTCGATGTTATTATTACATCTGCAGGTTCTTCAAAAATTGGAGTTATTAAAGCTGTGCGAGAAGTTACAGGTCTTGGTCTTAAAGAGGCTAAAGCTGTTGTTGATAGCGCTCCAGCTCCAGTTAAAGAAAAAATCTCTAAAGATGATGCAGCTGCTCTGAAAGCAAAACTTGAAGAAGCAGGAGCTTCAGTTGAAGTTAAATAATTTCAAAAATTTAGGTTTACGAAAGCATATAAAAACTCAGAAGATATATCATCTTCTGAGTTTTTTTTATTTAGTAAATTTTTATATTATGATAATATTTTTATATATTGTTAGATATTATTATTACTCGTTATCACAAGTTTTTATGCTGAAAAAACGAATTATTCCGTGTTTAGATGTTAAAAATGGAAGAACTGTAAAAGGGGTAAATTTTGTGAATTTAAAAGATGCAGGAGATTCAATTGATCTTGCGAAAAAATATGATATATCTGGTGCAGATGAGCTTGTATTTTTAGATATTTCAGCGACAAATGAAGGACGAGAAACTATGCTTGAGTTTGTTAAAAGTGTGGCAAAAAATATTTCAATACCTTTTACGGTTGGTGGTGGAATTTCATCATTAGAATCGGCAAAAAAAGTAATTTTTTCGGGTGCAGATAAGGTTGGTATAAATTCCGCAGCAGTGAGAAATCCACAAATTATAAATGATATTGCAAAAGAATTTGGAAATCAGGCAGTAGTTTTGGCAATTGATGCAAAAAAAACAAAAGTTACTGCGAGTGGTTGGGAGGTTTTTATTTCGGGCGGAAAAAAAGCAACAGGTTTAGATTTACTCGAATGGGCTAAAAAAGGTGTTTCACTTGGTGCAGGAGAAATATTATTAACCTCTATGGATAGAGATGGAGTGAAAACAGGTTTTGATATCGATATGTTGCAAGCTTTGGAAAAAGAAATAGATGTTCCTATTATTGCCAGTGGAGGAGCTGGAAAAATAGAAGATTTTCTTGAGGTTTTTAAAAACACAAATGTTACAGGTGCATTAGCAGCGTCAGTTTTTCATTTTGCTGAAATTGAAATTTTAGACTTAAAGCACTATTTATTGGAAAACAATATTATTGTTCGGTTGGGCTAACTTTATAATATAATGAGTAATTAAGACGGAAGAGTAGTATGCTATTTATTTTTATAAAATAGCATAAATTAAAATATATTCAATACATTCAATACAAAAAAAGGAGGTGAGAACATGTCTCAACTCCTTAATGCTTTAAATGGCTCCCCGGACTAGATTCGAACTAGTGACCTAACGGTTAACAGCCGTGTGCTCTACCACTGAGCTACCGAGGAATACTAAATTATAGCTGATAAATTTTACCGTACAATATGTAAAGGAATCAAGCTATTTTTTATATTTTATAGAATATAAGCGTATATTATCTATTATAACACTTAATATGTTTTATAATATAATTAATCAGATCCTTTTCCAAAGAGTAAAACAATAGGTGTTTTAAAAAATATTTTTATATCGAGCCAAATATTCATGTTTTCACAATAATACGAATCAAGAAACATTTCTCTTTCAAATGATAAATCACTTCGTCCAGAAACTTGGGCTAATCCAGAAATTCCAGGTTTAATTGATAAAATTCTTCGTTGAGATACACTATATTGCTCTACTTCGTTTGGTAAATGGGGGCGAGGGCCAATTAAAGACATATCTCCTTTTATCACATTCCATAATTGCGGAAGTTCATCTATGGATGTTTTTCGTAAAAACATTCCAAATTTTGTAATACGTGGATCATTTTTAATTTTAAATAGCGGGCCTTCTCTATGATTTTTTTCTAATAATTTGTCTTTTATTTTATCAGCATTTAATACCATAGATCTGAATTTATAGATGGTAAAGAATACGCCATTTTTTCCTACTCTCTGTGATGAATAAATAATATTGTTCTTTAATTTAAGAGCTATAAATAAAAAAAGGGGAGTGAATAAAATAAGTAAAAAAACGCTTATAAAAATATCAAAACCTCGTTTTACTGCAAAAAACCAGTAATTTTGTCGTACATGAGTAAATGTTGTAACTGGAATTCCTTCTATAACATTAAAATGAGAATGTCCTAAGAAATCTTGAGAGTGATGAGGTATTATATGCAAATGATAGCCTTTTTCTGCAGATATGATTTTAATATATTCTCTATATTTAAATGTCTCTTTATCTTTTGCATCTGTAAAAAAGATATCAGTTATTTTTTCTTCTGTTTCTGCTACAAAATCTAAAAAATCTGCGGAATCTCCAGAAAAAATAATATTATACCTTGGGTTATTTTCAAAAACTGTAGAGAGCGATGCTATGGTTTTTTCACTAGTAATTATTGCGATATGTTTTTTTATAACGCAATATTTATTAAATATTATATGCAGGAGATACCGAAATGATAATCCTATTATTCCAGTAAAAACCATTGCTTGGGCAAGCATAACTCGTGAAAAAATTAACTCATGAAAAACTAATGCATATACTGCAATAATACTCATTCCCCATAAAACAATTCCCCAAATATAAGCTCCAATAATTTTCCCAGAAAAATATTTTGAATCAGATGTTTCAGTGTTATATGAATATAAAAATAATGAAAATAAAATAAAAATGAAACCAATTGCTGAAATAATTGTGAAGTCTTGAAAAAAATCTATATGAGGGAGATTTGAAGCAGGAAAATAATATGCAATATTGGGAATTAAATCTGTAATAGGTCTAATAAGATATGACAATTTCCATGCAAAAATTACAGAAATAAAATCTGTTATAATTCGTGTAATTCCTTGAAAAAATTCTTGTCTGTGCATAATATTATATAAATTTATAAAGAGTTTATCATAAATAAAAAAACTATCAAAAAACTATCAAAAATAACTATATTTAGATTTTTATTTTATTTATACTAATTATAAATAATAGATCTTGAGAAATAATAAAATTTAATAAATAAAAAATATGAATATCTATATAAAAATTGCATTTGTTGCCTGTACAGCACTGGTAGGAAGCTTTATTGGATGGCAAAAAAGTAACTCTGAAATTAATACGACTCAATATGAAACGGTTATTTTTGGAACAGTTTTAAGTAGCGATGAACTTTCGAGTGTAGAAGAAAAAGAAACATCTTCTCATTTTTTTGCAGAAGCAATTTTAGGATGGACATTGGCTCCAGATTTTAAAAATCAACTTAATTTTGGAATTTCAAGTCGAAAACAAGAACGAGGAAATATTATTTTTGAATTTACTTCGTTATCTAAAGAAAAAGCGGAAGTAAAAACTGAAAAATTTATACAACTTTTAGGAGCAAAACTTAAAGAGTATAATATGCGAGCGAAGACTCAATTCGATTTATTGTTGGATAATCCTGTTACAACAGAAAAAAGCCCGCATAAGAGTTTTTGGACTATGGGTGGGGGAATCGCTGGTTTTTTCTTTGGATTATTTATAATAGAATTTTTTGTCTTCTTTCGTCGGAAAAACTAAAAACTAAAAATTACTGTAAAATATCGGGAAAGAAGTTTTGTAATTTCTTTTTTTGTGCATCTAAAAATATTCTATTGTTATCTGTGAAACTGTAACTATTATTATCAGAATTTTTTTTTGAATGTATTATTCTTAATTTTTTGTTCAGAAATACAATACTATTTTTTGTGTTTTTAATATGTGATGCTTCAATTATATTTTCTGGCAAATATTCTGAAAATAAATTTTTCACTTTGTCTCGGCATGAAATAGCCAAAAAATTTGTATTACACGCAGATGCTAAAATATTTGCATGAAGCCGAGAAGAGCAAATAAAATGTGCAGAAGAGATTTTTTCTAATAATTCTGTAGTGTTTTTCGGATAAAAAAGAGAAATATTTTTATGTCGTTTTGTGAAATTTTCATCATTTGATTGGTATGATTGCATAACAATAAATTCAAATGTATGAGATTTTCTACTAAATTCTTTTTGTAACGCTGAAAAAATTATTTTTTCTTGCTCTATACTTAAATCTCCTTCTCTCATAGAAAGAAGAATTAATTTTTTCTTTTTCGTGTTGTCTCGAGTTATATTTTCTGGTTCTAAAAAAAATGCAGCATCTGATGTAATGCTAATTTTTGCTTCATGAATATTATATGTATCCATTAAAACAGTTTTTGATTTTTTATCTCGTACGCTAAAAAATTTAATTTTTTGTAAAAGTTTTGTAGTATTTTTAATAATTTTTTTATAGTGCTTATTATTTTTAGAAGTATCGGAACGTACAGAAAAAGAAGTTCCAAGGCTAAAAATTTTTTTTTCAAAAAATAAGCATACTCGTAAATAAAAATTCCAGATATTTAAGGCTTTTAATGGTTTTGGTTGCCATAATCCACCACCTCCAAAAATTATATAATCGGCTTCTTTTATTACAGTAAGTGTTTGTATCCATTGAAAATTGAAGAAACTGCGAATTCCAAATGGTGGGGGAGGTACAGAATGAAGATTGTAGAGTTTTTTTGTAAATTCTGGATTATGAGAAATAATAGTTATGGAAAAATGAGATATATTTATTTGAGATAATATACCAGACAATATGGCTTCATCTCCCCAGTTGGGAACACCGTAATGTCCGAATATAACAATTTTTTTTCTCATTATTTCTTTTTCTTTATTATTTATTATTTATTTTAGAGCTAATTTTGTTATTTTTTCTAAAATTTTATTTTTATCTTGTTCTTTTGCTTTTCCAATAGATCCAAAATCTAAAAAGTCTGTTGTCTTTATTCCGCAAAATTTAAGAATATTTTTTGTAATAAGTTTTTTAATAGGAAATGGCATAAACCAATATGCCCATGATGGAGCATCATATGTTACAATAATTTTTGCAGTTTTTTTTGTAAGTAAAGATGTTGCTCGTCCATTTTTATATGTAAATGCAAATCCTGAGCTAAATACATTGTCGAAAAAATTTTTTAAAATAGCAGGCATGCTTCCCCACCATAGTGGAAAAATGAAAACTAATTCATCCGCATCTGCAATTTTATTTTGTAATTTTTTTACAGTATCAGATATTTCAATCTCTCTTATATTTTCAAATGCAAGAAAGGGGATAGCGTACTCTTCATCGTATAAATTTATAATTTCAGATTGAAGTGAAGTGTTGTTTTTTGTTCCGTTATATTGAGATGCAATAGAGTGAACGAACCCTTTTGTGCTGGGTTGTGCTGTAAAAATAAGTGTTTTCATTGTTTTTTGTAAAATAATTATATAATTGTATAGAATGTTATGCTAAATTTCCCATTATAAGAAAAAATATAAACAGTAAAAAAAGTAATACAAGTGAAACAATAAAAAATACGCTTCGTCCACTACGTGCTGTTTTTAAATCGTCTAAAATTAATTTTTTCTCTGCTTCAAGTATGGAAATATTTTTTTCTAATTCTTGTTTTTCATTTTGTGCTTCAAGTACAGGGATTTTTGCTTTTCCTTCTGTTTCCAAAATTCCAAGTTGATAATGCATATGTCGTAAAAGTTCATCTTTTTTGTCTAATTCTTGTTTTACATCTTGGTATAAAACTTGATATTTATGAGCTTCTTGTGCGAATTGATTTTGTAATGTTAAATCATTAGAATTTTCACTTTGACTATTGTTATGATTGTTTTTGTTTGTTGTATCTTTAGTATTTCCAATAACTTGGGTTGCACTTGTATTTTTCCCATTTTTAATAACATCAAGCTCTGTAATTAAAAGTAATACATTCCCATGCTCTCGTGTTACAGAAAGTTTTCCTTTCGCTATATATCGGTCAAGTGTTCTGGTTGAAACTCCAATATATTTTGCAGCATCAACTCTATTTAAAAATGTGTTTTCATCGTACATAATATCTTTTTTTTAGATGTAAAAAGCTCTTAAAAAGTTTTAATTGTATCTCCTACTCGTGAAGAAAAGAGAGAGTGCGAAATATATTCCTCTTTTTTATTTTTAGGAATGTCCCAACATACTCCATATTTTATATTTTGAAGATTTATTTCTGGTAAAATAGTAGCCAAATGTTCTTTTTTTTCTTGTCCTTTAATATCTTCTTTTGCTTCAACTATAAAGCAGTTTTCTTCGGAAAATCGTGCTTCTGATTTTTTAAATTCATTGTTATCTGTCCAATCGTACCACTCTCCATCTATTTTTGCGACTACCCATTGTTTGTTTAAATTTACAAGTTCTCCAGATTGTATGATGTTTGAAATAGCTTTTATTTTTTCTGGAACAGATACCGTGTTATCAATATAAAATCCCCATTTTTCTCTTCTTGTAATATTTTCTTCGTTCAGAACATTTATGAATGTTTTTTCTGTTTTATCTGAAATTTTTAATCGAACTAAAACAATTATTTCATCTTGTTGAATTTTTTGAGGAATAGTGTTTGTAAAATCTGTTACCGAAATGGTTTCATTATTTAACTCTATAGTTTTTTTATTTTGAAAATAGTTCCAAAGAGAAATAAAAACAGGATTTCCATTTTCGTTTCTTTCTGGATGAGGCATGAGTGCAACAACATTTCCTTTTGGGTTACAAATTGCAGCAGCGTTTTGAAAACTTCCATTCGGGTTTGTTGGATAATGGTTATCTTCTTCTCCTTTTTCATTTACATATGTAAAAACTATTAAATTTTTATTTATTACTTCTTTTTCCATTTCTGGGGTGAGTGTAAATCGTCCTTCTCCATGTGCAATTGGAATATGAATATTTTCTGAAAAATTTGAAAATGGAGTTTTTTTATTAGCAGGTTTCAAGGTTCTATATGAATGATAAAATCCTGTTCCTAGAATTTTACCTTCTGCATTTGTTCGTTTATTATTTAATAATGCAAGGGTTGGAATATTATTTCCATCAGATAAAATTAACCCACTTTCAACTAACATTTGTGCTCCGTTACAAATTCCTAAAATTGGAGCTCCTGCATTCGCCATTTCAGTTAATGTTTTAAAAATAGGCTCTTGGCTTGAAACAATTCCACTTCTCCCTCGGTCTTCAAATGAAAATCCACCAGGGATTACTACTCCGTCGAATTCTTTTAATTCACTTGGTTCTCGGTTCCATAAAAAAACTTCAGATTGAAATCCTTGAGTTTTTAATGCTCGAACCGTTTCTGTTTCACAGTTATTTCCTGGAAAAGTAAGCACTGCAATTTTAGGAGAAGTCACAATATATATAAGAAAAAATAAATTTAAATTTTGATGTACTTATTTTATCATAAGATCTTTATAAAAAAAACCCAGAAGAAAAATCTTCTGGGTTTTTTACTTTTTTTTAATTATGACTTTAATTATAACTTTAAAAGAGATTTTTTATTGTTCTTTGTGATTATTTACACATTTTTGTAATAATTTCTTTTGCTTTATCTTGTCCTCCAAGACCGAATGCAATACCTCCTGCAATAGTAACAATTCCAACAATTCCAGAGAATAATGTTTGAATTAATTCTTCAGCAATTTGAAGTTGATTTAGTACAGCCATTACTGTGAATACAAGAACTGCAATTTTAGCTATTTTTGCAATAGTTTTAGCAGTATCTGCAGAAGAAAATAATGAAGCAGAGTTTTCAATTAAACCTTTTACAAAGTTTGCAATTGTAAGTCCTGCAAGAAGAAGAATAACTGCAACAATTCCATCAGAGATAAGGAAAGTAAGAATATCTTGCATAAGAGCTGAAAGAGCTTGAATTCCTAATACATTAATAGCTGCCATATAAAGAGCAACTTTCGCAACAACTCCAATTACTCCTGCAACTGCAGCTGATGGAGAGATATCCATACCAAATTCTTTTAATTGACCTGTTAAACCAATTTTATCAAAAAATGCATCTACATGTGCTTTTTCCAATATTACTTGAACAAATTTCAAGATTTTTTTAATAATCCATCCTCCTACAATAATAATTATCAGTGCAACAAGTGCTGGCTTGATAAAATCTAGTATTCCACCTAGTGTAGATAAAACAGAACTAAGAATCCCTTGAGCTCCTGAAACAGCTGAATCTGCCATTTCATTTGTATCGTATAAAACTTTCATAAATAAAATAATAAAAAATAATAAATAACATATTTCATTATTGCACAGAATTTTATTATATTCAAATTATATTTAAAGGTATTTTGAATATTTTCTTGTAAATTTAAAAAAAATGTAATATACTTGTATGAATTTTTAAATAAATAATATGAGTAGTAAAAATACACATAAATCACTGATTGACTGGGCAATTTTTGCGACAGGAGTAGAAGTTTTTATTTGGGGGCTTGTAGATCCTTTATATTCAGTTTTTATCAATTCTGTTGTAAATGATTATTTTTTAGTAGGATTAGTTTTTGCATTTAGGTCGGTAGTGGGCTTACTCGCTATTTTTTTCTTAAATAGGATTCTTCATCATATTCCTTCTATTCAGGCGTTATTTATATCATATGTAATGGTATTTATTGTATTTATAGGGTTCTTTATTTCTGGAATAACTCATTCTATTATAGTGCTGTTGATTGCGTCATGTATAAATGGTGTTGCATTTATTTTACGAAAAAATGTAAAACAAAATATTTTAATGAATGAAATTACGGAAGATAATGCAGGAGCTATTTTAGGAAGAAATGTTGCGACCAGTTATACATTTTGGGCGTTTGGAATGATTATAGGAGGTTTTGTTTTATTTCTTGTTGAAAAGATATCATTGCCACATGTTTATTTAATAACAGCTGGTTTATGGATGAGTTTATATTTTCTTTTTATAGACAAAATAAAAACATTTGAAAAAATTAATATCTCAGGTATTTGGATTGATATAAAAGATGTAGTGGTAAAAGATAAAATTTTTATGAGTACATTTAACAAAATGAAAACATATTCATCTGAGTTAAATTATTCAATAATTTTGGTAATGTTCATGGAAATGACATCTCGAATTAGTTTATTGTTTGTGCCATTGCTTGCTCAAGAATTAGGATTACCACTTTTCCAAATATTTTTACTGAGCGCGTTCATGTTATTGCCAATGGTGTTTACTTATGGATTTTCAAAAATTGCAGATAAATATAGTAAATTAACACTTATTGTCTATGGAATAGCTCTTTCATTGTTACCTCTTATATTTTTAACAACAACAAGTCAGCCAATAGAAATTGCAATTGCAAGTAGTGTTATTTCTTTATGCTTGGCTCTTTTACAGCCTTCTGTTCTAGGTCTTGCGGGAAGTTTAGCACCAGAATCTGAAAAGAATTCAGTTGTACAGTTAGAGCTCTTTTTCCAATGTATTGGGGCTATTGTTGGATCCGTAGGGCTTGGGACAATTGCAGATATTTATGGAATTCAAATAGCATTTTTATTTATTGCGGTGATTGCAGTTATGTTTTTATTAATAGCAATTTATTTACATTTTCATATTGAAGGAAAACCAGCACATGAAATGTTAAAAATTAAAGAGAAACAAAATATGCCAAAAACAGTGTTTAGAAAAGTAATTGAACATATTCATTTCGATGTAAATAGACATACACAATAATATTTATGAAAAAATAATTTTTATATCGGTAATAAAAGTCCAATTTCTAATATATTGTGTTTCAGATGTTATAAAAGAAATAATATCTGTAGTTTTACAGGTTGTATCGTGTGGGGGAAATATACCAGGGCGTAGAATAAATCGTGATGCAGAAAGAGAAATAGTATCTGTAAAAAATTTAGAATATTCTTTTTTCGTGAAAAGTTTTGGACCAACAAGGCTTATATCTTTTTTCAACACAGAAATAAGTAATAATAAAAAATTAAAAAATTTTTGAGAGGTATTATTTTTTTGATTAAAATTATTAGAATTATTTATATATTGATATCCTAAAAAAGTTGATTGAGTTCCTTGTGCAAACTCTATTTTTTTTATATTTTTGTTTTTAAACACAAAAATAAATAAGAGAACAGGTGAAGTGATAAATAAAATTACACTGGCAATAAGAATATCAAATAATCGTTTTAGGAATTGTCCCCATCCGAAAAGTGGGGATTGTTGTAGTGTTAAAAAGGTTGTTTCTCCAATTGTTTCGGTGTCAATTTGTGAATGATTTATTCCAATAGTTTCCAGTGAAGTTCGTAAAATAACTCCTTTATTTTGGCAAAACGATGCAAGATTTTCTGAATGCTCAACAGCTTCGCATAGAAATAATTCTTGAATATTTTCTTGTATAAAAATTCGTTCAAGAGAATCGAGTTTTCCAAAAATTTTTACTCCAGAAATTTCTTTTTTCTTTGATCCATATGGAGTCAAAATTGCAACGGGTTTATGAATTGAATTGGTTTGTAATAAATTTGTAATAATTTTTTCGGCATTTTTTCCAGCACCAATTACTAGCATTCGTGAAATTCCTATATTTTTTGAAGCTTGGTATTTTGTATATTTTTTAAATAAAAATGATGTACAAAATAAAAGAACAGTAGAAAATAAAAACAGTAAAATTATTATTCCACGAGAAAAAAATAAATCTTGTTTAAAGTAAAAAAGTAATGGGAATAATGCACTAGCGGAAAGCGATGAAATAAAAAGTATTGAAAATTCTTTCCATAAACTTTTTTCTTTTAGCGAGTATCTTCCTGCAATAATTAATAGCAGAATCCAAAAAATAATCATTATTCCTGCCATTTTTATATATGGTTCAAATAAAAATTTTGAATGAGTAAATGTTCCTAATCGTACAAGATATGCAAGACTGAAACTTGCAAAAAGTGCGAAAGTGTCAATGCATAATAAGAGAAGTTTTTGATATATTCGAAATTTCATAGCGTAGGAATAATGTAATTTTTTATATATTTATCTTGCAAAATTTTCTCTTTTTTTAAAAGTAAAAATATGATAAAATTATATGAGAAACATACAAATATAAATTTAAACTTTTAGAAATATGTCTATTTTTACTACTCATGCTACATCAGCTCATACTCTTAATTTTTTAGAAACACGGCTTATTTTTGGTGGATTGGGAGTTAATAATATTCCTAATATGGATGATGTTTATGATAAAGAGGATTTGGCTGCTGCTGATGCTGATGAGAGGTTAGAAGCAGAAAAATCAAACGAATCTGAAGAAGTAACAAAAGATATACGTAATCAATTAAAAGAATATGGTTTGAAAATAAAAGATGAACTGAAAGATATTTTTGGTGATAAACTTATATATGAAAATGGTGGGAACGATAATAATACAAATAATGACTATCTTGTCCGTCCCGATGGAAACGCGTATAAAGTTACAGATGTAACAGAAAAATCAAAAGAACAAAAAACAAAAAAAGAACAAAAAATAGATAATGTAGTATCTATGGAAGAATTACCAAGTTTTAAAGAGATTAACTCTCTTTTATCAGAAACTGGGGCAAACATTGAAAAACATGAGAATGGAATGTTTGATATTGTTTTAAACGGAAATTCTTTATATAAAAATCTAACTTTAGCAAGAGATAAAAAAACTAATAAAATTTTATTTAAACTGGGGGAAGGTGATTATGTAAATAAAGAGGATTTGGTAGCTAGGGTAAAAGCAAAATCAAAAGAACAAGAAACAAAAAAAGAAGTTATAAAAGCAGAGCCAACATTTGCAGAGATTAACTCTCTTTTATCAGAAAATGGGGCAAAAATTGAAAAACATGAGAATGGAATGTTTGATATTATTTTTAACGGAAATTCTTTATATAAAAATCTAACTTTAGCAAGAGATAAAAAAACTAATAAAATTTTATTTAAACTGGGGGAAGGTGATTATGTAAAGAATGAGGGTTATTTAAGTAAAGAGGATTTCGTAAATGAGATAAAATACAAAATAGGCATTATTAATAGCCCAAGGTTTAAAGTTTTGGCAGAAAAATTTGAGAGCCTTTGGAATATTTTATTGAGAGGTGGTTCAAATGGAGAATCTATGGAAGTAAATATATTAAAATTTCTTCAAGCTGGAAGTTTTATAAAGGGCGAAGGGGCTCAAATTGATGACAAGTTAAAATCTGTTCAAGGTATTATAAGGGACGTAGTTAAGAGTTCATCAAACCCATCCCTGAAAGAGCAGTATTTGCGTTCTTATGAAGACATAGAATTTAAATTTGAATTTGGTAAAAAGATAAATATAGAAGATATAGAAAGAGATATATCAGGTTTAAATAAACAATTAAAAGAATTTGGTGTAACTTTTAAAAAAGAACAAAATATGTTAAGTGTTTCAGGTGTATTCTCACTAGATGGAAAACCTAAGTCTCAGGGAACTATTGACATAGATCATTATAGAAATGATAGCACTATATTGCTTGAATTTAAAAAAGATGGTGACAAACTTACTATAGTTTCACACAATAGGGATGATTCTACCAATACTCTGGTTTTTATTAAAAACACTGCGAATGAAGTTTAAAAATAATGCACCGTTGATATAGTAGAGTAAATTTTATTTTTTTTACATTATAAATGATAAAAACACTTATAAGTTTCGCTCTTATTATAGTTGCATTGTTTTTTCATTCGTATAATCTTACAACTATTCCTTCGGGTTTGTATTTAGATGAAACTTCAATAGGGATAAATGCTGGAAATATTGCACAGCACGGAGTTGATGAATATGGAAAAAGTTTTCCACTATATTTTGAAGCATTTGGGGAATGGAAAAATCCATTGTATATTTATGTATCGGCAGGAATTATGAAATTTTTTGGAATTTCAGATTTTACCCTTCGTGTTACAAGTGTGTTCTTTTTTGGAATATTTTTATGGGGAGTCTATTTATTTGTTTCTGAAATTTTTAAAAACACAAAATATAAAAATTTTCTACTTTATTTTGCACTTATTTCTGCAAGTGTTCTGCCATGGTTTTTTACGCTCTCTCGTGTTGCATTTGAGGTAATTTCTCAGCTTTCAACGGGAATATTTGTTTTATATTTTTTGTATAAATATTATGTATCTGAAAAATTAGAATTAAATACATATTCTAAATATTTTATTCATGTTTTTGGAGTGTTATCTGGGGTAAGTTTGGGATTGTTTTTATATTCATATTCAACTTCAAAGTTGATAGCTTTTGGGATTGTATTCGCATTATTTATAAGTTTTTTTGAAAAAAAATATTGGAAAAAACATTGTATAGTTCTTGCCAGTTTCGGTGTTTTTTTACTTCCATATCTCTATTTTTCATATACGCATTCTGGTGCATTAAGTGCACGATTTGAGCTGCTAACATATCTCTATAATCCAGATTTTTCTGTTATAGAAAAAATAAGTATTTTTTTAAAAAATTATTTTTCAAGTTATGATATTTCAAATTTTTTATTATTTGAAGGAGATAAAAATTTACGACATGCAACTGGATTTATGGGGCAAATATTTTTTGTTCCATTTGTTTTATTTATAATTGGAATATGTAAAATAGTATCCGATATTTTAAATACAGAAATAAAAAACATAAAAAACATAAAAAATATAGGAAAATTAGAAAATAAAAAATATAAACTATTTTTACTTATTTTATTACTTGGTGCGCCAATAGCTTCTAGTCTTACAACAGATTTACATCATTCTCTTCGCTTATTATTTTTTGGATGTATGATTTTTGTATTTTCACTGTATGGTGCGGATATTATTTTTCAAAAATATAATAGAGTGCAAGATCACATTAAAAGTTTTTATATTTTTTTAGTGTTACTCTTTCCTTTATTATTTCAGTCTTATTTTTATTTTTCAGATTATTTTGATACAAATTCAGGATATGCGAAAAGAGCAATTCCATGGTTTGATGGAAATAAATTTGAAAAACATGTGCAAATTTCTCTTTCATCATCAGGAGATAAAATTTTATTTGAAAATCCAAATGACCCATTTTATGCAAATGTAGATTTTTATAATATGCAAATAACGGAATCTCCAATTATTATGACAAAAAAAAGTTCTGTAATTTCTACTGCTACATGTGTAATTGTTCCACGAAAAAATATTAAAGAATTTAGACAGGTGTATAAAACAAGCTATAAAACAGTAAAAAATAATATGAAGCCAGTATTCGTAACAGATTTATTTACAACATATTGTATTCAGTAGTAGTTTTTTGCTAATCTGATTATAAATTTTATTTATAAATAAACATGCTTGATAAAGTACAAAAAATAATTGCAGAATACGACGAATTAAATGCTGAATTCTTAAATCCTGAGGTGTTATCAGATTTAGACAAAATGAAAGAGTTAGGAAAGAAAAAATCTAAAATAGAAGACACTGCAATAATGTCTAAAAAATATATGGATCTCACAGAATCTATTGCTGAAAATAAAGAAAATCTAAAAAATCCGGAAGTTTCGGAAGATGAAGAAATGAAAGAAATGATTCAAGAAGAATTAAAAGAGGCAGAAGAAGAATTGAAAATTTTAGAAAAAAAATTGATAGATGATTTAACGCCGAAAGACCCAAATGATCCAAAAGATATTATTTTAGAAATTCGATCGGGAGCAGGTGGAGATGAGGCAGCAATTTTCGCAGGTGATTTAATGCGGGCATATTTTCGATATGCAGAAAATCATGATTTTGAAATAAATATTTTAAATAAAAATGAAAGCTCAAGTGGGGGAATATCAGAATTGGTAGCAACAATTTCTGGGAAACAGGTGTATAAAAAATTTAAATATGAAAGTGGAGTGCATAGAGTTCAAAGAATTCCAAAAACAGAAACCCAAGGGCGAATTCATACTTCTACGGTAACAGTTGCCGTGGTTCCAGAAGTGGACGAAGCAGAGGCTATTGAAGTAAAAAAAGGAGATGTTCGTATAGATACATATCGAGCATCTGGTTCGGGAGGACAGCATGTAAATAAGACAGAATCAGCAGTTCGATTGACGCATATTGAAAGTGGGCTTGTTGTGACATGTCAAGATCAGGCGTCTCAGCATAAAAATAAAGACCAAGCTTTTAAGGTGTTGGCAGCACGACTTTCAGAGCGAAAAAGAGAAAAAGAAATTGCAGAAAATTCTGAAATGCGAGTAAAACAAATTGGAACAGGGGATAGATCAGAAAAAATTCGAACATATAATTATCCGCAAGATAGAATTACAGATCATAGAATAAAACAAAATTTTCCAAATATTCCAGCCGTTATGGACGGAGAATTAGATGGAATAATAGAAGCATGTTCGCTTGCAACCGATGCGTTATAGTGAGAAGTATTTATTTTTTATTGTTATTGTAAATTTCTTAACAATACTCTTGGCAGTTGATTTTTCCATTGAAAATTATTTCCAGTAATAGTCATTTTCCCAATGGCAACTGGAAATTTTTTGTACATGAGTAATATTTCTCTCGCTTCTTTTTTTGCAATACACAGTTCTGTAAGAGTTGATGTGTTTTCAAAATGTAAATTTTCTCCAGCATATACTTTTTTAACCTGTTCTTCTGTTATTTCTACAGTATTTTTTGTACAAATATTTCCAAATGCAGAGCAAAATTCGTATACCGTTTTCCACCCTTTGGCATGCATTTCTCCTATTTTTACTCCCATTCTGTCTACTTTTATAGTTGAAACAAAATGCTCAATTCGTTTTGGAAAAGCCCACCATTCTTTGTCTCTATTCCATAGTTCAAAATTTTCTGGTAATGCAAAATTCCATTGTGAATATAAAATTTCTAAAATTTCTCTATTTTGTTTTTTTGTTGCTTTTGTAAATGGAAATTTCTTCAGATTTTTTTCTATTTGTCTTAAATCTTGTGTTTCCTGAATATTTTTTAAATTTTTTTGTTCTGTTTCTGGGGTTTGATTTTTTTTAATTTTAGCAACAAAAAACCCTTCGCTGTCAAAAATTTGTGGCCATATTTGTAAATATCCTTCGCGTGTTATTGCTTTTTCTGCTCCTTCGAATAAATTTTCTAAAGAAATTATTTCTACTTGATTTGGAAATTTTTCTCGTAAGTAATTTACAATATCTTTATTTTCGGGGTCTCCAAGGGTGCATGTTGAATATACTAATTCTCCGCCATTTTTTAATGCGGTAAATGCTGATACTATAAGTTTTTTTTGTAAATTTGCCATGGTTACGGCATCATCTGGTGACCAATTTTCGAGTGCTTTAAAATTTTTCCGTACAGTTCCTTCTCCTGTGCAGGGTGCATCGAGGAGTAAAAAATCAAAAGTATTTGGAAGTAAGTTACATAAATTTTCTGCATCGTAATGCGTTAATAAACTGTTTGAAACACCGCATCTCTCAAGGTTTGAATAGAGTGCTTTTAAACGAGTAGACGAAAGCTCATTTGTAAGTAAAATTCCTTTTCCTTGCATTTTTTCAGCTATTTGTGTCGATTTTGATCCAGGGCTTGCAGCTAAATCTCCAACTGATAAATTTAAAAAATCTATATTTTCATGTCCATGAAAAAGTGCGGTTACCGGAAGCATAGAGCTCGCTTCTTGTAAATAGATCCCTCCTAAAACATGTGGTACTGTTGCTCCAATTGCAATATTTTTTACTTCTTCTGCTCTCTCTACAAAATATCCATTTTTGCACCAGATTATTGGTTTTATTTCCCATTTTTGTTTTTCTGCTTCTTCTTGAAATATTTTTTCACCACTATTTCCTTTGTATTTTAACTGATTAAATCGAAATGCTTTTCGCAGTGGTAATCCACAATATTTAAAAAATTCTTCTATTTCAATATTTTTAAAATCGTCGCGATTGGTTTTAGAGAGGTTTCGATAATGTGTTTTAAAGTTTTCGGGAAGGGTTAGTGACATATTAAAGAAAAAGAGTATAAATATGTTTTAGGTATTTATACTCTACATTTTTTATATATATTTTTCTATTCTTATTTATCGAGGCTTGCTAAAAATGGGTCTAATTCTTCTAATTCTTTTTCTTCTTTTCTTTCTTCTTTTCTTTGTTTTTTTTGTTCTTCTGTTTTCTGTTTTGTGTTCTCTTCTCTTTCGTGTGTTTCTTGAGTGTTAGGAAAAGGATTTTGTGAAACAGATTTAGGGGTTGCGGTTTCTGTTTCTGTTAAATATTCCACCTCTTCATCTTCGTCTGATTTTGCAAGAAAATCAGCAAAGTCATCATAGTTAGTATCTTCGTCCGATTCTTTTTCAATATATTTTTCTGGTTGTGAAATTTCAAAATATTCTTTGTGTTCAGCGTATGGAATTTCTTCTTCCGATAATTCTTCATTGTTTTTAACAATTGGTTCACCGAATAAATCTGTATTTTCTGGGGTAGGTATTGACAGGGGAGTTATTGCTTCTATTTTTTTTGCTTGCTCTTGTGGGGCTGTATTTCTATATCTTTTTTCTTCTGTATCTGTTGTCACTTTTTCTTTTTTTACTACTTCTTGTTGTTCTTTTTTTATATTTGTTTCTATTTCTGGTTCTTCTTCTTCAATGTTTTCTTCTTCTGTAATTTTTTCTAGATGGTCTGGAAAATCTGGCATGAGAGGTTTTGATATCTCTGGAATTTCTTTTTTATCTTCAGTTTTTTCTTTCTCTTCTTCTGTATTTATTAAATGTTCTAATCCTCGTTTTGGCATTTCAACATGTAGGCGTTTTGCTTGAAAAAGTTTTGCTTCAAATACAATATCGGAAACAATTTCTTCAAAACTTTTTCCACCTCTATCTCTAATTTTAAATCCAGCGGCTTGTTTGTGTCCTCCTCCACCAAAAATACTGGTAAATGCAATAGAGTCGACATCATCGCTCGAACTTCTTACGCTTGTAGAGATGATATTATCTTCTCGTTCTTTTACAAGTAATACGAGCTCAGTATCTGGGGTTGTTGCCATTAAATCATCAATAAGGTCATTTGTATCATCTGAATGAGAGCCTGTTTCTTCAAGGTCATTTCGTGAAACACTACTCCATACAATTTTATAGAGTGGGTCTTTTTGTAATTTAGTAAGTACTTTTCCCCAAATTTTTAATGTTGATAAACTTTTTGTTTTAAACAATTGTTTTACAATTTTTTGATGTTCTGCTCCGTGTTCAATTAAAATAGAGGCAATATCTAACGCTTCAGGTGTTGTGTTTGAATGCTGAAAACTTCCAGTATCCGTTAGCATACCTGCTAAAATAAGTGTTGAAATATTTGCGTCTAAAATTTGTGTTTTCTGTATTTTTTCGTCTGTGTTTTCTTCTGCTCTAAATTCTTCTTCTAGAAAAGGAATTAAGTTATAGATAAGTTGGGTTGTTGAAGAACTAGTGTGTTCTACTAAATTTACATCTCCAAATTGTGTATTTGAAAAATGATGGTCAATATTTATCACAGGGACTTCTTCGAATAATTCTTTGTTATCGGCGTACATTTTACCGAGTTGATAAGTATCTCCAGAATCAAGAGTTATAATTAAATCTGGTTTGAGTTGTGCTCCAATAAATGTAAAATCACTTTCTTGAAAAGGGGTATCTTCTGAAAATAGAATAATATTCACTTTCCCATCTTCTACTGAGTATTCAAGATTTTTAAATTTTTTATCGGTATTATTTATTTTAATATGAAATTGTTTTGTTGCAGTTTCTTCTGCTATGAGTTCTTGTGAAAAAATATCACTTGATGGTAAAAATGCAAATGCTTCTGGAACAGGGTCCGAACATACAGTTGTTGAGTGTTTATTAAATTTATTGAGAATGAGATGCAGTGCAACAGATGCAGACATTCCGTCGCAATCCATTTTTGCATGTGGCATTAAAATAATATTTTTCGATTTTTTAATAAGTGATGCTACATTTTTAAATGTATTTGTAAGTTCTTGTGTAAATTTCATGAGTTCTGTGTTTATATTAGATTTTTATTTATTCATATGGTTATTTATCTATTGAAAAGTTTTTTATGTAACTTTCATATAATTTTAACATATTAAATAACAAAAAACAAGCTTTTATAAAATTAAATAAATAAAATACAACAAGACTGTGTAAAGGTTTTATAAAAAATATGATATAATAATTTGATATTTTGTTATAAAAAAAATGAAATTATTTAGATTTCCACCAGCATTATATGTTAAAAAGTTATTATTAGCATTGATTTCCGCTGTGCTCTTTGTAGTGTGTGTATTTTTTATTATTCCGACTTCTGAAACTTTTGCAGCAGGTGGACATTTGCCATCTGCATATAACAATTTTGCAAATAAATTAGATGAAATAGAAAAACCTGCATCTGGAGATGGGGCAATTGATATGACACAAAACTTGATTAAAGAAAAAATAGTGCCATTGGCAAAATTTATATTTATTGGAGTGGGGCTTGTTTTTTTTGGAATGTATGCGTATCAGGTTACCATAGGAATGGGAGAAGAAGATCAGTTAAGTACAGGAAGAGAAAATATAATGTATGCAGCAATAGGTTTCGCATTGGTTGCATTGGCGGGACCAATAACAAAAATTTTAGACCCTATTGGTGCCGAAAATGTGACGCAAATATTGCAACAGTCTGCATTGGAGTCGGTAATAATGTTGATTGTAAATACTTTAGAAGTTCTGTTGGGGACACTTTTAGTTATTTTAATTTTTTATGCAGGAATGAAACTCGTTACTGCTGATGGAGATGAAGAAGAAATAGGGAATGCAAAAAATCTCTTTAAATATAGTTTTATTGGAATCGTAATAATAATGATAGCGAAGCCTTTAATAACGCAAGTATTTTATCCACAGTTGGGGGTTGTTGATATTGGAAAAACGCAAGTTGAAAATTTCTTAACAGAGGCTTTTGGAGTGCTAGAATATTTATTACAATTTTTAGGAGTTTTAGTATTTGTTTCATTTGTATATGCATCGGTGAATTATTTAATATCTGGTTCAGACGATGCAAAAAGAGAAAGTTCAAAAAATATTTTACTGTGGTCTGTAGTTGGAATGGTAATTATTCTGTTTTCATATTCAATTGTTATGTTCTTTGTTCCAAGTTCTTAATTTTTATTATATAAAATGTTATTTTTGCACAATATATTGGCGAAGTTTACACAGAAGTTGTTTCTAGTCTGTGTTGCTGTCTCTTTATTTATAGGATCAGGAGTTTTGTATTATAGCAACAAAAATTCTGAAAATTTATCGGCACGACTTGCTGTAGATATTCCTTTTAATAGTGATAATGCAGGTTTATTTGTAGAAACAAGTGGAGAAGATATTGTTTCACAAGAGGCTCCCGATGCAGGAGCGGATCAAATGGTTGATATTTTTGTTACCGTTTTTCATGGAATGAAATGGGTGATTGGATTTTTGGCATTTTTATGGGTTGTCGTTTCTGGTGTATATATGGTTGTGAATTCGCGTGATGAAGATGGGGCTGGAAAAGCAAAAAATATGATGAAATATGCATTAGCAGGGCTGGCAATAATGTTATTGGTTGAGCCATTGGTTTTAGATATTTTAATTGGTGGAGGAAATGGAGGGCTTGATTCTACTGCAGTGTGGGATATTGAACGAATGAAAATTGTATATGATAATTTTACGATTCAAACACGGGGGATTTTAGATTTTATTAAAACATTATTAGTGTTTATCGCTATGGCATATATAATTATGAGTGGGGTAAAAATGATGACATCGTTCGGAGACGAGGATAAGCTAGGAGAAGCAAAAAGCATGTTTTTACCAATTGCAGTTGGGTTATTGGTTATTGTATTTAATGAATTTTTTGTTGATTATGTTTTATATAATTGGATGTTTGATGGAGAAGAGGTTCAATATTCTCCAGATGGAGATAATGCACGAGTTTTAATTGAAGCAATAATTGGCTATTTATTATATGTATTAGGATTTTTAGCATTAATTGCATTCGTTTATTTATTATATGGAGGATTTCTTTATATAACTTCTTTGGGAAATGAAGATAAAGCAGAAGAAGGAAAGTCTATCGTTATAAATGCAATAATTGGTTTTGTGATTATAATGTTCTCTTATGTGTTAATGATGTCAATTTTGAATTTTAGTATTTTTTAAAGGTATGATAACGTTGTTATATTGCAAGATTTTCTAAAAATAATATAAAAAAATGAAAAACTTTATAATAAAACTTATTTCAAAAATCTGTGTATTTTATTTTACATATAGGTATTTTGGGAAAGTAACATTTGGAAAAAATGTGAGAATGAATTGGAAATTTACATTTTCTGGAAAGGGGAAATTAATTATAAAAAATAATGTGTGTTTATGGGCACACGAAGAATGGAATAGGTTTCAAACATATACTGATAAAGCGATAATTGAAATTGGAGAAAATTCAAAAATAAATGGTGGATTATTTCAGTCTCGAAATAAAATAGGAATTGGAAAAAATTGTATTATTGGAAGTGCAATATTGCTTGATAATGATTTTCATTATATTGACCCAAGAAAACGATTTTTAGAATATAAAGAAAAAGGGGAAGAAATTGTTATAGCTGATAATGTGTGGATTGCGGGGCAGTCTGTTATTTTAAAAGGTGTACATATTGCAAAAAATTCAGTCGTAGGAATGAGATCTGTTGTTGCAAAAAATGTAGGAGAAAACATAGTGGTTGCAGGAAATCCTGCACGAGAAGTTAATAATATATAAATATTTCTCTAGCATGAGAAATATTTATATATTATTATGTGTATAATTATTAATTTTTTATTTTATTACAAATTTTTTTATGTTAGATTTTTTAATGTTATTTGTTTTGGCAATGTTTCCTGCAAATCAATCAGCAGAAAATATTGAAGTTCCAAAAGAGACACCTGTTGCAACAGAAAATGCTGTTGTAGTAGAAAATACTGATACTTTAATTATGAATCCAATTATGACTGACGAAAAATTATTACAAGGAGGGAGTTTAAAAGACGATGAAACTATTGCAATTATTCATACAAATTACGGAGATATAGTTCTTCGATTTTTTCCTGAAGCAGCGCCAAAGACTGTAGAAAATTTTGTAGAACTTGCGAAAAAAGATTATTACGATGGAGTTATTTTTCATAGAATAATTGACGGATTCATGCTTCAAGGAGGAGACCCAACTGGAACAGGACGAGGAGGAGAAAGTTTTTTTGGAAAAAACTTTGCTGATGAATTTTCTGATACAGCAAAAAATAACATTGGATCTATTTCTATGGCAAATGCTGGTCCAGGAACAAATGGTTCTCAGTTTTTTATTAATACTGCAAATAATAATTTTTTAGATAATAAACATTCTGTATTTGGAGAAGTAATTTCTGGAATGAATATTGTGAACTCTATTTCGAAAGTAAAAACAAATGGAGCAGATAAGCCGTTAAAAGATGTTGTAATGAACGATGTTGAAATTCTTACCTTTGCAGAATATTCAGCTAAATAATTTATTTAAATAAAAAAAATATGCCTTTTTCTATGAAAAATCCGTTTCATGCAGTTCCTGCACTTGTAAAAAATAATTCTTCAGAAATTAATGTAATTCTAGAAATTACATGTGGAGATAATGTTAAATATGAATATGATAAAGACTATGGAATGGTAATGGTTGATAGAATTCTAAAAACACCAATGCCATATCCTTTTAATTATGGGTTAATTCCTCAAACATGGAATGAATTTGATAATGATCCATTAGATGTAATTATACTTGGAAATAAACCATTTCACCCTGGGGTATTAGTGCCTTGTCGAGTTGTCGGAATGCTTTCTGTTGATGATAATGGAGAGCGAGATGATAAAGTTTTAGCAGTTCCAACAGGAGATTCTCGGCTTTCTCATATTCAAGATTTGTCTGATATTGATGAAAAAGAATTAGAAAGTATGATTTATTTCATGGAGCATTATAAAGATTTAGAAAAGAAAAAAGTAGAAGTTACAGGAACTGTAAATGCAGTAGAAGCGTCTAAATTTATTGTTGAATGCCAAGAGTGTTATAATACTAAGTTTGATATTAAATAAGAAGATATTATATATACTATAAAAATGTCTGAAAAATCTGTTGATAAAAAAAAATTACAAGAAGCGTGTACGTTAATTTTAGAAGCAATTGGTGAAGATACTAAGCGAGAGGGTGTACTTGATACACCTTCTCGTTTTGCGAATGCTTGGGAAGAAATTACAGAAGGATATAGAACTTCTGACGATAAGATTAATACAATTTTTGAGGGAGAAAATTATGATGAAATGATTCTTGTAAAATCAATTCAATTTCATTCTTTATGTGAACATCATATGTTGCCCTTTACAGGGGTTGCACATGTTGCATATATTCCAAATAAAAAAATTATTGGTCTTTCTAAAATTCCACGAATTGTAAATAAATTTTCAAAAAGACTTCAAAATCAAGAAAGGCTTACAATGGAAATAGCAGATAAATTAGAAAATTTACTTGGAGCGAAAGGTGTTGCTGTGAAAATTTCTGCTTCGCATATGTGCATGCAAATGCGAGGAGTGCGAAAAGAAAATGCTGAAATGCAAACTATTGCAGTTCGTGGGCTTTTTCGTTCTGACTCGCGAACACGAAATGAATTTTTACAAAGTGTTAAATAATGTATTTAATATTAGTATTTTCTTAATATCTTATGAAATTTAGAATTATTTGCCACAGTTAATATTTTATTTGCATAGTTCTTATGTTTCTCTGGAAGATTATATGTCGTTGGATTGTGATTTTCGTTTAATATCTTGGATACATTGGTAATTCCTCTATTATATGCAGTAATCGCAAGTTCTTTTGCACTAATTTCTTGTATTTTTCTGTCGAGTTTTTTGTATGATTGTGTCTGTTTAAGCTCCTTGAAATATTTAAAATATTCCATAAGGTGAATTGTTGCATCTTCTAGGTCTCTTGCAATGTTGTTTTTACGATATTTATCAGACTTATAAATGGGGAGATTATATTTTTTTCGTATTGCATCGCTTGGTCTGTATGTTTTTATCATTCTGCAAAAACCATTTACTGTGTTAAATTTTAATGATGATTCTTTAGCTGCAAGAGCTAATAAGTCTGCATAGGTGAAGACTCCACCAGATATTTTTAGAATATTTCTTTTTGCTCTGTTTAAATCAGCTCCTTCAAAATTTTTTATAGCTTCGGAGCTATCAGCAATTATCATATCAACTATAGTTCTTTTTTTTAGTGTAATATG
>CAMZKJ010000038.1 GCA_947311245.1 uncultured Candidatus Altimarinota bacterium | reverse complement strand
ATCGATCTTAGAGTCTGTTTAGCCTTGGAGGGTGGTCCCCCCTGCTTCGGGCCAGATTACACGTGTCCGACCTTACTCAGGATCATCCTAGGCTATTCTTATATTTCAACTACAGGGCTATCACCTTCTTCGGCAAAGCTTTCCAGCTTTCTTTGTCTATATAAAATTTCGCCATATTGGAGTCCTACAACCCCGCCATAAAGACGGTTTGGGCTTCTCCCCGTTCGTTCGCCACTACTAAGGGAATCTCGATTGATTTCTTTTCCTCGGGTACTGAGATGTTTCAGTTTTCCGAGTATCCTTTACATATCCTATGTGTTCAGATATGAATGCATAAATATGAATCTATGCGGGTTGCCCCATTCGGAAATCCCCGAGTCAACGCTTGTTAACAACTCGTCGAGGCTTATCGCAGTTTCCCACGTCCTTCTTCGGAACTCTAAGTCAAGGCATCCGTTATATGCTTTACTTTCTTTTTCAATAATTCTACCACTTGACAAACACCTCTCTCTTTAGAAAAAGATGGATGACAAAAGTATATTTTTTAATATGTTTTGTGCTCGAGAAAATCTATTTAAAATTGCATTTAGTAATCACATATTTTTGTTAGACAAAAAGATATTTGATTTCTGATTGATATTTAGAAGATTTTCTCTTCTCGTTTTTTATCTTTGATATATAATAATCAAAAGAATAAAACTTCTATTTCGTTAATGTCAAAGGTCTTCTCCTCCTATTGAAGTAGTTAGAACTAAATCGTTTGGAGCTGGAAAAGCTTATCAGATTTTGTTTTATGAGGTCAAGACTTTTTTAGAGTTTTTTTAAGAAGTCTTCACTTTTGTCTCACACAAGCAAAACTTACAAGCAGGACACTGTATTTTAAAAGAGTTTCCATATATAAAAAAAATCCAAAACTCTAAAAAAAGTATTTGGATTTTTTCTCCGAAGCCCCCTCTCTACATAAAAAAACACAAACCATTCATTACACACCACCACAAAAAAGTACATCGATTCAATATATACAAAAAAACTACGAAGAATAATTCAACTTCATAGACTGTGCATCACTCAAAACATTAGATTCAAATTTAATATTCGATTTATTTTTAGAATTTTTTCGTACAAATCCATCAGAAACAATAATACTTAATAATTCGTTAGCATCAATTCCAGACTTTTCCCATAAATGATGATAAATAGTTCCAGGAAGAGTATTTATTTCATTTGCATATATCTCTCCAGTTTTATCATTTAACAAAAAGTCTATTCGCGCAATTCCATTTGCATCCATGTCTTTAAAAATCTGAACTGACAAATCTTGAATTTCTTGCTTTTGAGCACCTGTTATTTTTGCAGGAATAACGATAGCGCTTTCTTCTCCACCAAGCTGAGTTCCACCATCTTTCATATATTTATCTTCATAACTCAAAAATCCATCCTCAAATAAAGCCTCTTGAATTTCTGATGCTATTATTTTTTTCCCATCAGAAATAACACAACATGTTAAATCTCGAATACTTTCAACACCGTTTTCAACTAAAACTTCATCATCATATGAAAATGCTAAATCTATAGCATCTTTCAAATCCTTCTCTTCATTAACTTTTGTAATTCCTATAGAAGAACCAGCCTTTGTTGGCTTTACAAAAACAGGATATGTCAACTCATCATTTACACTTACAATAAATTTTTCTGACTCTTGTTTAAAATTACGCTCTGAAATTGATACAAAATCTGTTGTTTTTATATCACTTGCCCGAAACATTTTTTTTGTCTTATCTTTGTTTATAGCTGTTGATGATGCATAAATTCCACACCCTGCATATGGAATAGAAAAAAATTCAAACAGACCCTGAATAGTTCCATCTTCCCCATTTATTCCATGAAAAGCGGGAAATGCAAAATCTACAATTTTTTTAGAAGTTCCAAAGAATGTCTTAGATTCAAATACTAACTTTTCTTGAGTTTGAATATTTACATTATATTTTTTCATTTTTTTCAAATCAGACCGATAATCTGCTTTAAAAAATTTTAATTCAGAAAGTTTATCATCTAAATAAAAATTTCCATTTTCATCTACATATATAGCTTCAACTGAAATACCTGCTTTTTTAAACTCAGATACAATAAAAGAACCCGTAATAATAGAAATATCATGTTCCGGATTATTCCCCCCAAAAAATACCCCAACCGTTTTTCCTTTTAATAAATCTAATCCATTTATACCATCTAAACTGTTAAAACTGTTGAACATATACTTATATAAAAAATATCTATCTTTTATATAAATATTATAGTGTTTTTAAAATTTTTGCAATTTTACTCATTGCATTTCCTCTATGTGAAATTTTATTTTTCTCAAAAGCAGATAACTCTGTAAACGTTTTTGTAAATCCCTTTGGGACAAAATATGAAGAAAGAGGAATTCCTTTTACAAGAGGAACAGTACTTTTTTGTAAAATTTCACCCTCACAAGACCCTCCACAAATATAAATTTCTTCCAAAGAAATAAGTAAACATGCACTTGTAAAAAAACGAGCAGATCTCTCCTTTTTATCAGCCATTACCCTCAAAAAATATGACATCCATTCTTCATCGGTTGCTTTTTCTCCAGCCCCCCATCTTCGAGTTTTTACACCCAGTAAACCTTTCAATGCATCAACCTCAATCCCAGAATCCTCAGCAAGAGTCGGAACCCCTGTTTGCAAAAATGCATTCATAGCTTTTTGCAAAGCATTTTCCTGAAAAGTAGCACCCGTTTCTTCTTTTAAATCAGTATAATCAATTTTTACAAATTCAATATTTTCAGAATCTAAAAAACTTTTTATTTCAGAAAGTTTTCCCTCATTCCCAGTCGCAATATGTAACTTCATACAATTTATAAATAAAAATGAAAAAACTATAGCACATCATAACTCCCCATTTTTTCAATTTTTTCAAACTGAGAAATATTTGGATTATATGACCTATAATACAAATCTATCAACTCCTCACTTGTTAACTGATTTGCCCGTAACCCACAACGAGTAAGCCCACTTAAAACAACCCCAACCCTATCAGACAAAACCTTTCGCAACGATTTAAATTCTAAATAACGCACTTTTACTTTTGCCAAAGAATCCTCTGGAGACAAATGTTCAAAAAGTTGAGATAAAAAATTTTGCTTTATTGCTTTACGCATAGGATCGGAAGGAATTACTACATAAAATTTTTTTTCCATAATATCTGCATATTCAGAAATTTTTTTTACATACTCCTTGTAATCCCTTGCCTGAGATTTCAATAATGGATTTTCAATTTTCTCTGCTTGTTCTTCAATTTTTTTAAAATAACCAGCTAAATCAACCTTTCTTGACTGTACCGATATTTGAATTGGAAAATCTAATGTATTTAAAAACTGCTGATAAGAAGACAATGTAGACATTTGTTCTTCTTCAGACTTTAAATTAAAGTTAATAGTTGACACCTTTAAAACCGCACGCAATCCACCTTCCTTCAAAACAACGCAGTCATTTTTTATTTCACCAATTGGCAAAAAAGACTGTGTTGATTTTCGCTGAGATCTTTTATTTTTTTTCATAATACGTAATTTATGTGTTTTTATTTTTTACCCTTTTATCTTTAGTCTTTTTTACCCTTTCTTTTGTATCCTTTTTATGAGCTTCTCTATACTTTTGAATAGAAGTATCTGAAATATCTACAAGATCTATATGAAGCAAGTCGGACAAAGCCAAAACCTTTTCTTTTTGATTTTTTTTTCGCCTATACACATCTTCCTCTGGAATAGACTGACCTTTAAATTTTGCCCACTGCCGAGAACTATAGCGAATATACCCAAAAAAAACCTCCTGAGAATACCGCTTATCCCATAATCGCAAGCGAGGAAGAGTAAAAAATTCAACACCCCTTGCCAAAAATTTATGAAATTTCATTCCAAAAGGCTCTAAAAAAGCAAGAGCCAGTGTCAATGAACCAAAAATAAAAACAAGAGGGAACCATATTGCAAATCCTGAATTTTGAGTCCCTACATAAAATAAATATGTAATTCCACCACCTATCGTTAAAATTATCAACCGACGCATAGTAATAGGACCAAAAATCCTATCCTCTATTTGAACTTCCTGTGGAATTCTAATTTTTTTCATATATGTTTATTTTTGTTTATCTCTCTTACACCAAACATTTACCGTTGAGACTCTCCCGTAGAAACCTCTTCAATAATAGGAGATGCCGTTTGAATCGAAACCTTCACATCATCTGGATTAATCACAACTGAGCCAGAATTAGTAATATTTTTAGACTCTGAAAATAACAAACCATACACAATAGCAACCGACGGAATAACAAGAGCAACCGAAGTAAGTATTAACACAATCCAAATTCCAACTTTTTTGTTCATAAATTTTTAATAAATAATCTTTTTTTCTTTATAATAAATAATTAAGAAACATTTAACAAGTTTTTATACTTCTTAATTATTCCTATTTGAAACAGTTATAACTTCTTTCATCTCATTTACACGACCATCTTTATCAAAAACTCTCAACACTACAGAATACACACCATCATTGGTATACGTATGCACTGTTTTCTTTTTACTCGAAATATAACCATCTCCAAAATCCCACTTATACCGAACAATATCCCCTCTCGAACACCGAGTTGGATCAAAAGAAACAGTTAGAGGAGCAACCCCTTCTGTACGAGAAGCAGAAAAACAAGAAACCAAAGGAGTATCTGTAACTGTTACATACAAAGTTTTAGCAACCTTCTCTCCAGTATCCGTAATTGCCGTAACCTCAACTTCATACGTTCCTGGTTTTTTAAACTCATGAGATGTAAACGCACCACCTCTTACAACCTTCGTCTTGTCATCATAATCCCATTCATACGATATAATCCTACAATCATCTAAGCGACAAGTAGAAAGAGACGCATTAAATTCTACTACCAATGGAGCAGTTCCAGAACTCGGAAATGCAGATACAACAGGAATAACCGGAGGCTCTTTTACAACAACCTTTACCACTTTCTCAGAAAACTCTCCACCAGCATCCGAAACCCTTAATTTCATAGAATAAACCCCAGGAGACCTGAATATATATTCCTGCTTTTCACTAAAAAACTCCTCAATAACATCTCCTCCTTCTTCCAATTTCCAACGATATTGAACAATATTTTCCTCTGCATCCGTAGATTTTCCTCCGTAAAAATTTACAAGAAAAGGAACATACCCAATCAAAGAACCATCACCTTTTCCAGAAGCAGGCTTTGTCACCAATTCTGCAATCGGAGCACTATTTCCTTTTTCAACATCAATAAGAATTTTTTCAGAATCTTTTTGACCAGACTCTGTAAAAACCGTCAAAAGAACATCATATTTTCCAGCTTTCTTAAAAGTATAATCAATCACATCTCCCTCCTGAGGACGCTTTCCCTCGATCTGCCATGTGTATTTTACAATTTTTTCAAACTCACTATACGAAGCACTACCATCAAAAGTTACCTTAAATGGAGCTTTCCCAATTGTTTCATCAACAAATATTTTTGCATTTACCTTCTTATCACCCTCTGGATACACAATAATAGTTTTCGAATATTCCTTAACCCCGCCATTATCAGCCTCAACCCTCAACTTAATTGTCTTTTCTCCTTTTGTTTCATATAATCGCTTTATAACAGCAGTATTAGTCCTCCTCTCAGGAATACCATCTCCATCAAAATCCCAAATAAAAACCCCTCCATCTTTTTGCAAGCCAGATGCATCAATAACAAACTGACGCCCTTGTTCTATACGACCAGGACGAGTTACGAAAGTTGCCTCATCTATTAAAAAAACCCTTTCATAATCAAGAATTTTCCCAGAAAGAAGCTCAACCTCTAATTCAATTGTCTGTACACCATCTGAAAAATATTGAAATGTATAATAAGGATTCAAAGACGATGAACTATAAACCCTTCCTCCATCTTTACTCCATCGAAACCCCTTTATTATATCCCCTTTATACAAAACCTCTTTTCGTATATCTACTGCTGAAAATTGCAAATCAATAGGTGCAAGAATTTTTCCATCCGGAGCATTTACAATTTCAATTTGAGCTTTACTATAATCACTTACCACAAATTTATTAATAAATGCCATAACTCCTCCCCAGGCTAGAATTGAAAAGAAAACAAGCCCCATCGACACCCACCCGAAAACAAAAGAAGCTCTTCTCTTTTTTGGATTATCTTTCGGAAGAGAATACCCTCTAAAAATTCCAACAGCAGAAACTAAGAGCAGAACTATTACCACCCCCATAAAAATTTTATTCGCCAACCCCTGCAGGAAATTTTTAATCTGATACCCCTCTATACCAAAAGCACGAAAAACTGGATTATCAGTATCTGCTAAACTTAATAAAAAGATAAGCAAAACTACAATAAAGATAAAAAATACAAAAATTGATGCAAATATCGCAACTGAATATGATTTTTTCTTTTTCCTCCTCTTTCTCTCCTCTTCCTCATATCTATCGTCATCTTCATACTCATACTCTTCTTCAATACCTTCTTCCTCCAAGTCCTGAAGAAAAACATTTTTGTCCTCATCTGAAATCTCAATATCGTTTTTTTTTAATGCCATAATATAAATATAATAAATATACTTTTTAATATTTAAATAACAATTTAACGCTATTCATATTATTATACCGGAAAATTGCAAAACTTCAAAATCTTTTATTTTTTTATACAAAAAAAAGATATATAAATTAATACATATCTTTTTCTTTTTTAAAATTAACCGACTAATATCTTGCAAGATGAGCATATGCTTTATTTGCTTCAGCCATTTTTTGCACATCTTCTCGTTTCTTAACAGAAGCTCCTTCATTTTTAGCAGCAGCTAAAATCTCAGTTGCAAGTTTAGAAGCCATTGGCTTTCCAGACCCTTTTCGACAGTTAGCCAATAACCATCGAATTGCAAGAGTTTGTTGTCGCTTTGGAGCAACTTCAACAGGAATTTGATAAACAGACCCCCCAACTCGTTTTGCCTTCACCTCAACACGAGGTTTAATATTTTCAATTGCAAGAGCAAAGACATCTTCAGCAGGTTTTTTTTCATCTGCCTTCTGAACAATTTTTAACATATCTGCAAAAACTTTTCGTGCGATAGTTTTTTTACCACCTCGCATTAAAACATTTACAAATTTTTCAATAAGTGGAGATGATTTATCATCTACAAACTTAGCATATTTTTGTGGATTCATAATAAGTATAAATAGAACTAATTAATTATTTTTTTCACTGAGAGCAAAAAGACTATGCTTTTCGAGCACCATATTTCGATCGTCCTTGTTTTCTATCCTTCACTCCTTCAAGGTCAAGAACCCCTCGAACTACATGATATCGAACCCCAGGAAGATCCTTCACTCTCCCTCCTCGAATTAATACAACCGAATGCTCTTGAAGGTTATGCCCTTCTCCACCGATATATGCATTAACCTCAAACCCATTTGTTAAACGAACTCGAGCAACCTTTCGAACTGCCGAATTGGGTTTTTTAGGAGTCATAGTTGTTACTTTCACACAAACCCCTCGTTTCTGAGGAGCTCCCCTGTTTAATTTAACTGCTTTTACTTTAAGAGAGTTAAATGTTACCTGAAGAGCCGGAGATTTAGATTTTTTAACATTTTTCTTTCGTCCTTTTCTAATCAACTGATTAATAGTTGGCATAGTAAATATCAATAAAAATAATTTCTGTCTATAAAAGAAATTTCCACTCCTGCAGATACAAAGCCTGCTAGGGAGTGGATAATTCTTCTAAGATGTACATTGGAGCGGGCAACGAGGCTCGAACTCGTGCAACCGGCTTGGAAGGCCGGGACTCTACCAACTGAGCTATACCCGCAAATGCTTTTCAGCGAAAACAAGTATATAAGAATAACGAATAAGAATGCAAGCACTTTTTTCAACTTTTTATTTATATCATTTTATAGTGTGTAATTTTAACTTTTTTCTTTTATATCTACATGCTAGAATTTGTAAGATTTTTAGACAATATATAATGGCTCAAACAATTAGAACCGCGCAGGTCGCAAAACATTTAGGAATATCTTCTCGAGATTTACGAGAAAAAATCTTACAAAAAGTAAATTTCCCAGGAGTAAAACCACTGGATAAGGAAATGCCTATTGGCATTGCTTCGGGAATTGTAAGAGTAGCATCTCGGATGTTAAAAATTTCATGTCCACCTCTTGAAGAAAAGACAAACTCTGATGACGACACTATAAATGAAGGAACAACTCCAGCTATTGTTCCAGAAAAAAAAATTATAAAAGCAGCTCCTATTGCCCAACCCCTTAAAAGATCGAAGCTTTCTACTCTAGAAAAGCTAAGAGGAATTGGTGCTCAATCTCAAGGAGATAAAGGGCGAATAGAAAAAGAAAAAGAAGATGCTATCGCAAAACGAAAAGCAGCAGTCCAAAAAAGAATTGAAGACGAAAAGAAAAAAGAATTAGAAAGATCTAAAAAACAAGCAGAGAGCAGAGCAAATAGAAATACACAACCCGTAAGAAGCCCATCTTCTGATAAAAACAATAAATTTAAACCAGCAAAGAAAACATCAAATGATAAAACATCAGATGAGAAAAAATCTGGAACAAAAAAAATGAACCCTGCTCGAAAAGTAATGAGAAAAATTGAAATTACAAAAGAAGAAACTGAAGCTGCAAAAAAACGAAAAGAAGAAAGAGACTTAGCACGACAAAAAAGAAAAGAAGAAGAAGAAGAAGCTATTCGAGAACGAAAGCTAATGAGAACCAAAAGACAAGAACAAATTTTTACAAAAAAAGAAGGAACCGTTGAACTACCTGCTGAATTAACAGTAAAAGAGTTCGCAGAAAAAATTGGAGTCCCTACTTCTATTGTAATAACAGAACTTATTAAAAATGGAATTATTGCAAATATCACGCAACAAATCGATTACGATACTGCAGAGATTATCGCTGGAGAGCTAGATGTAACTGTTAAACAAGAAGAAGAATCAATGTCTTCTGAAGACTTATTAAAAGGAGACTTGTCTACTCTTTTAGCAGAAGACCCATCTAAATTAAAAGAACGACCCCCTATTGTTGCAGTTGTTGGACATGTTGACCATGGAAAAACATCAATACTTGATGCTATAAAAAATACAAAAGTAACAGAAGGAGAAAGTGGAGGAATTACTCAACATATTGGAGCATATTCAATTGTTAAAAATAAAAAGCATATCACTTTCTTAGATACCCCAGGACATGCTGCTTTTACATCAATGCGATCAAGAGGAGCTAAAACCGCAGATATTGTTATTCTTGTGGTTGCTGCAGATGACGGAGTAAAACCCCAGACAATTGAAGCCATTTCACATGCAAAAGAAGCTGGTGCTTCAATTATTGTTGCAGCAAATAAAATTGATAAAGAAGGAGCAAATATAGATAAACTCAAAGCCGAATTATCAGAACATCATATCCAAGTTGAAGACTGGGGAGGAACTATTCCAATGGTAGAGGTTTCTGCTTTAAAAAATATTGGAATAGATGAACTTATTGACATTATTTTATTACAATCTGAAGTATTAGAACTGAAAGCAAATCCAAAACGACTTGCAGTAGGAACCGTAGTTGAGTCTCACCTCGATCCAGGAATGGGACCAGTTGCAACAGTTCTTGTAAATACCGGAACAATGAAATTACGAGACCGATTTATCTTAGGATCAACATGGGGGAAAGTAAAAGTAATGATTGATGAAAATGGAAAACGACTAAAACAAGTCCCTCCATCTGGAGCAGTTCGAATTGCCGGAATGGCAGACCTTCCCGAACCAGGAGATATTTTCCAAGTAGTTGGAACAGAAAAAGAATTAAAACAAAAGAAACAAGAATTAGAAGAGTTGAAACATGCAGAAAAGAAAACAAACACAGGGCTTGCAGATATTCTTAGCAAGATTGGAGAAACTTCTAAAAAATATCTAAATGTTGTAATTAAAGCAGATACAATTGGATCAATAGAAGCTATTGAACAATCTTTAAATGCTATTGGAAATAGCGAAGTAGATATAAAAATTGTAAACTTAAATGCAGGAGCTGTATCTGAAAGTGATATTATGACTGCTGCTGCTGCAAAAGGAATAATAATCGCTTTTCATGCAATGGTTTCAAACTCTGTAAAACAATTAGCAGAAAAAGAACATGTAGAGATTTTAAGCTATGAAATTATTTACAATATTTTAGAAGATATGGAATCTCGACTAGAGACAATGCTTGTTCCAGATATTGTAGAAAAAATAACAGGAACTCTTGATGTCAAAGGAGTATTTTATACAAAAGGTAAACGAAAAATTATTGGAGGAAAGGTTTCAAAAGGATTTTTTGAACATCCATGCGAACTTCGATTCACACGAAGAATTGAAGGACAAATCACACCATTAGGAGAAGCAAAACTAACAGGAATTCAACACTTTGAAGATAAAGTAAAAAGAATTGAAGCTCCACAAGAGTGCGGGTTAAATATCGAAGGATTTATGGACGAAGTACTCGAAGGAGATTTTATTGAGGGAGTTATTCAAGAAACAATTCCAAAAACAATGCAAAGTGTTCGAATTGCTGATGCAAAGAAAGCAGCAGAAAAGAAAGCAGCAGCAGAAAAAGCAAGAGCAGAACGCGAAGCTGCAAAAGAAGAAGCAGAAATGGCTGAACTAGAAAAATTAGAAAAAAACGAAAAATAATAAAAGCAGGTGCAGACAATATTATTAATATAAAAAAAATAGAGCTATTAAGGCTCTATTTTTTATTTACTCTCTGTTTTTACCAAGTACCAAAACTACTTATTAAGAACTTCTCGTAACACTGACCGAACAGAATATTCTTCATCTAATCTCTGCGATGCAGAATATTGTCTTCCTAATAATTGCACAGCAGGAGAATAATCAGGCCGAACAGACAATGCATTTAAAACCTGAATAGATAATTCTACAAAATCTTCTCGAGTAATTTTTTCCCCTTCTACTAAATCAGTTTCATAATGAGAAATTTCTATATCTGAAGAATAATTCCCTTTAAACGCTGAATAAAAAGGAAATGCTTTTTCATCGAAATCTATGCACACTCTTGCAGTTAATAAATAGAGTACAAATGCTTCATCGGCAGTAAGTGGTAAATCTCCTTCTAATGTTTTTTCAGAATCTAAGGAAATAATATCATTGTCAATAAGAGATTCAACATATGGAACAGACCAATCTGAACTATCTATATCCGCAACAGAAGAATCATTTCTCTCATAAATATCTTTCCCAGAAATAAGAGCAGAAATCTTTATAGCTTCTTTCCTTGTAACTCTTTCATTTGGCTTAAATTTTGTATTTTCTCGCCCAGAAATTATATTTAACGCATCTAAAATAATAATATCATCTTTATGATTAGAGTTTTCAATATCTGAAAACTGTGTTGTAAAATCAGAAGATTCAATAATACTTGTAAGCCTTTCTGACTTTTCTATTAATTCTTCCTCCATTACAACAGCTGTCAATTCAGCCTGAACATCTCCAATTGTTTTAAAATCAGGAATATATGGTGGCAATTCCTGTGTATTATATCGAGAATCTAATGAGTTTATAACAACTGATGGTTCTGGAAGACGTTTCACAGCTTCTTGCTCTGCCAATTTTTTTTGTCTTGCCAATCCTTCAGCTCGAAGTCTTGCCACAACAAGAGGATTACTTCCTCCTGTTCCTTTATTCACTTCTTGAACTTGCTCTGCAATTGAAGTATCTGCCAAAACTACAGAAGACAACAGTGTAGATGCCAATAACACAAGTGCTACACCATGAGTCACTCCTTTCTTAATAGACGAAAAATTCATACCGATATAATAATAAAAAAAACAATAATATAAATTATTTACACGCAAACACATTCAAATGACTACATTGTATAATAAATTTTATTCTAAAATATTTTATCGAAATTACAACAATTATCAAGCAACACTTCTTGCTTTTTCAGTAATTTATTATACTTGCAAACATATCAATAACTATTCTTTAATAAATATACTATAAAACAAAAAAAACTAGACCTAATTAAATATAGTTACATATGATAAGATCTAAACAATATTCACAATAAAAACTATACACAATGAAAAACATATTATTTATGCAAGCATTTTTATCACTGGGAAATGCTGTTACTGGATTCTTTTTCGCTT
>CAMZKJ010000037.1 GCA_947311245.1 uncultured Candidatus Altimarinota bacterium | reverse complement strand
TAAAGATGGAAAACGTGCTGTTGCATTGGGGCAAACAACTTTAGCTCATGGAGCTGTTACTATTTTTGATAAAAATGGAGTAGCTGATGTTGATTTATTAGGAGGAACTCATGATAGTTATTTTCGCAATAAAATTGGAATTGGAGTACGAGATGTAAAAAATGGAAAGGTTCGAATTTTGCGAACGACAAATGAAAAGGGTTGGGCACTTCGAGTTGAAAATAATGGAACAGGATCAGTTGCAAATGGAGGGCTATATGTTCGTTCAGGGGATCATAACGGAAGAGAAAATGATTATGTTTTTCTTGGAGCAAATAGAAGTGGAACTGAAATATTTAGAGTGAGATCAAATCGTGACAAAGGAGGAGCTGTTGAAATGATTTCAATTGCAAGTAATACCAAAGCAAAAGCATATCTTTCTCAATCTTCTGTAGCAAATGGTACGGTTATTATAGGGGGAGCTGCTAGTAATGCTAACCTCTATATATATTTTAAGAATACATCTGGAAAAATATATAAAGTTGCTCTTCCTGGAACAGCTTTATAAAAATAATCATTAACTTTGTAGATTATAAAAAAGAATCTTAGATGCATTTGCATCTGAGATTCTTTCGTGTTGATCACTTATATATCTTCGATAGTAATTTTTTCTATTTGCGTACCACTCGTATAAATTTAGGCTTTTTTTGGGGTAATTAATATTTAAGAGATGCTATTTTGAAGAGTTCTTTATGGCATAATTTTTTATTCTTATATGCTCTTATATTAGTTATACTGTGTCAGTATAATTATTTATGATTTTTCTATGCATATTATAAAAACTTTTTTTTTAGGAATATTGCTTTCAATGTGTATTGCACTTACTGCATGTTTTCTTTCTGATTATATCCCTTTGGGAGTGGTAACACTATCAATTGTACTGGGGATTATTGCGAATACTTTTTTTTCGTTTTCAAAAAATCAGAAATTTTCTAAAGGGATACGCTTTGTAGAAAAAAATATTCTCTCTCTTGCTATTGTATGTATGGGAATAAATCTTAATTTTTTTATTCTGGAGTCTCTGGGGGCTTCTCTGTTTTTTCTGGTTACTTCTGGAATTTTTATTACTATTATTTCATCACTCTGTATTGGAAAATTTTTTAATATTCCTTATAAACTCTCTCTTCTTTTAGGAATTGGAAATGCGATTTGTGGGAGTAGTGCTATTGCGAGTACAGAAAAAATTTTAGAATCAAAGAAAGAAGATGTGGGAGTTTCTATTGCGGTGGTGAATCTTTTAGGAGTTATTGGGATGTTTTTTGTCCCTTTTGTGGCTATCCATATTTTTCAATTTACAGAATCTTCTGCAGGAGTGTTAGTGGGAAACACTCTTCAGGCAGTTGGTCAGGCGGTAGCAGGTGGGTTTTCTGTTTCGCAGGTTTCTGGTGAAATGGCAACACTTGTGAAAATGTCGAGAGTATTAATGCTCTTTCCTCTTATTCTCATTCTTCTTTTTGTTGTGCAAAAAAATAATACTCTATCATCGCACAATAAAAATCATCAAAATCATAATGGTTCTTTTCCAAAAATCCCATTATTTATTATTGGTTTTATATTCTTTGCTCTTATGGCTTCATTTGAAGTGTTTTCAGAAAATACTGTTTTAGTAATAAAAAATATAAGTAAATACTTGTTGGTATTGGCAATGGCTGCCATTGGCTTACAAATTTCTTTTTCTGATATGGCAAAAAGTGGAATAAAAATATTCGGTATAGGGTTGATAATTTTTCTGATACAAATCCTCTATAGTGCAGGAGTTATTTATATCTTGTTTTAACTATCAATAATTTAACTAGAAATAAAATATAAACTTGGTATATATTCTTGTTATTTTACAAAAATTAAAGATTTATTTTTATTAAATTCTTCTTTTGAATTTTTATAATTCTCTTCAATAATTTCTTGTACCTCTTCATATCGAGATGTATATCGATTATTCGCATATTCTTTACATTCTCCGCCAAGTAATTCAGTTCCATTTATATCAATTTTCATAACTGCATTTTCTCGCTCTAATGCAGCCGTACATTGCATATATGTATGTGTTATATAACTCATGTCATATATTTGCTCAATACTTCGACCAAGAGCATAATCTACTTTTTGTACTTGTTTTTTATTTTCATTTAACGCTTCTGCAAATTGTTGCTCTGTCGAAACATCAAAATATTTTCCATCTCCTGCCTTTGCAATTTCTTGTAACTGAGAACCTGTATCTGCATCTACATCGAACCCAATAACATTTACTATAATTTCAGAATCTTTAGATTTTATATTTTTTACTATTTCTACAGGATTTCCTCCACATGTTTCCTTTCCATCACTTACCAATAAAATATATTTTTTATCACTATTATCTTGAGATAAAATATTTTGTGCTTTTACTAAAGATGAAGCTATTGGAGTCCATCCTGTTGGTTGAAATTTAGAAACTATATTTTCTGCATTATTTACATCAATAACAGATAATGGCATAACTTCTTCAATTCCATTACATGAAAGATTTTTCAGTGAAGATGTATTACTTCCTTTATGTCCGTATAAAACAATAGAAAGTTTAAATTTTTCATTTCCGTCTAATGTTTTTAAAAATTTACTTACTGATTTTTTTGCAATTTCCATTCGGCTTTTTCCATTAATTTGTGCAGCCATAGAACCTGATGCATCAAAAATTAAAACCATTGATTGTGTTGGAATTTCCGATTCTTTAATATTTATATCTGAATTTCGAATATCCGTATTTGTACATGCTGAAAAATCGAAATAGTTCATATTAACTAAATCTTTATATTTCATTTCACATGAAACAACTTCTACATCTGTTCCTTCTGTTCCTTTGTCTTTCATATTATCAATAACTCCCTCTTCTGCATTTCTATTATTTCCAGAAATTGTTACACTATTTTTTACACTAATTTTGCTTAAATCAATATTTTTTAAATATCCTGATGTTTTTAATTTTTGTAAATCTTGAACATCTTGGATTGTAATTTCTTTTGCACCAATAGTTCCATTTAAAATTTGTGTAATTTTTGTGGGATTATTTAAAACAATACCAGAATTATCAAGTTTTAAAATATTACTAATATTTACACCATTTTCACCTAAACTCACAATACCATCTCCAATATTTACTCCATCATTATTTAGATTTAATAAACTTTCCCCTGACTCTGTATTCAATTGAACACCATCGTCACTTAAATTAAGTATATTTTGCCCATTTGTACTATTTATTTCTACCCCATTTTCACCAATACGTATTAATGGAATATTTTGTTGTTCTTCTTGTTTTTCACACCCAAAAAATAAAAGTGGCGCTAAAAGGAGAGGTAAAGATTGTACTATTTTTTTCATATTTTTTAATAATTAAATAAGTCGTCTTGAATATCAAACTCAACAGATTCTCCGTTATTTTTAACAGATTGTCCAAAATTTGAACTTTCCCATGTTTTTCCATTTTTATCTGTAAATTCTAAACGCTGTCCAAAATTTGAAGACTTCCATTTTTCACCAGACACTCCATTAAATTCTATAGACTGCCCATAATTACGACTTTCCCATTCATTCCCAATAGTATCTGTATATTCTAAACTTTGCCCAAAATTTGAACTTTTCCACTGTTCTTTTGTTGCACTATTGCTAAATTTAAAAGATTGTCCTCCGTTAGAATTCGAAAAATCAATATCTTTTAGTTTTACCTCAAAACGTCCATCTTTTATTTTAAAAGATTTTGTATCACTTTTATACTCCACTCCAAATAAACTTTCCTCAAAACACCCCTGACCATCACAATACTCTCCTTTCGTTCTACGAAAATCTTTAAAATTGTCATCATAGTACTTGTCTCGTTTTTCAAACCACTGTTCATTCATTGTATCCCATTTTTCTATTTCTCCCTTCCAATTTTCTGCTTCAACTTGAATATTTTCAGATTTCCAAGAATTTGCAAATGCAAGAGTACCCGTCAATGAAATACCTGCAACTACGAAACTCATAATTTTTTTAGAATGCATATATATTATGTAATTATCTTATATTTTAATTTAATTTAATTTAATTTTAGTTTTTTATGCTCTATAATTTGGAGCTTCTCGTGTAATTGTTACATCATGTGGATGCGATTCTTTTAACGATGCTGATGTTATCTGCACAAATTTTGCTTTTTTATGTAAATCCAAAATATTTTCAGCACCTTGATACCCCATTGATGACTTAATTCCCCCGACCATTTGATAAATTTCTCCCTGAACAGATCCTTTATATAAAATTTGCCCTTCGATTCCTTCTGGAACAAATTTTTGATTATCACTCACATTCGATTGTCCATATCGCTCTTTTCCTCCCTCTTTCATAGCTCCCAAAGATCCCATTCCTCTATACGATTTATAGGTTTTTCCATTTACATAAATAAGTTCTCCTGGGCTTTCTTCCGTTCCTGCAAGCAACGAACCAACCATAATACAATCTGCACCAATTGCAATTGCTTTTGCTGCATCTCCAGAAAGCTTAATTCCACCATCTGCAATTACTCTAATACCAAGTTCTTTTGCTTTATCTGCACAATTTTTAATTGCAGAAAGTTGAGGAACTCCAATCCCAGTAACCACTCGAGTTGTACAAATTGAACCAGGACCAATTCCAACTTTTACAGCATCTACACCACATTTTGCTAAAAATTCTACGGCTTCTGGTGTTGCAATATTTCCACCAACAATTGTTATATTTGGATAATTTTTTCGCACATATTTTACTGTATCTCCTACTCCTTTTGAATGCCCATGTGCGGTATCTACAACAATTACATCTGCACCTGCTTCAATAACTTTTTGCACTCGTTCTTCCATATTTTTTGCAGGACCAACAGCTGCCGCACACATCAATTTCCCATCTTCACAAATTGCAGCATTTGGAAAATCTCGTTTTTTTTCTATATCTCGTCGTGTAACCATAGATTTTAATCGTCCTTTTGGACCAACCAATAATAATTTTGAATAACTTGATTCTTCTAATAAATCTTGTGCTTGAGAAAGTGATATTCCTTCATCTGCAATAAATAATTTTTCAAGAGGAATCATTCGCTCAGAAACATCTAAATCTGCATGTCGTGAAATAAAATATGAACTTGCTGTAATAAATCCAACAAGTGGAGTATTGAGCGTTCCATCTTCTGTTACTGGAATATCTTTATATCCAAATTTTGTTCTCATTTCATATGCATCTGCAATACTTGCATCTTTTGAAATAACAAGCGGATCTACAATAAAACCATTCTCATATCGCTTTACTTTTCTTACTTCTGCAGCTTGTTCATCTGGATTCAAATTTTTATGAATTACTCCAATCCCCCCCAATAATGCCATTGAAATTGCCATTTTGTGCTCTGTTACCGTATCCATAGCAGCTGACATAACTGGAATATTTAATTTTATGGTATTAGAAAGTCTTGTTTGCACATTTGTTTGATATGGCAAAATTTCTGAATATTGAGGTGTTAATAAAACATCATCGAATGTTAAAGCCTGATCAAAAGTAAATTGAGTCATATTGTTGTAGAATAAAATTTGTATCGTAATATTTAAATACTTAAGAGTATTTTTACACTTTCTTTTATTGTTTAGCAAGAGAATATTTCTGATTTTCATACTATTTTATATATTTTTCAACAAATATATAAATTTATTTGGTATACTTTTATTACATATTTATATTGTATTTTTATATAAAAAAACATTTCAAATATATTTAAAATTACTGGAAATCTCTTATTAGGATTTATGCGAAACCCACTTTCAACAATGGGTTCTATTTTCTCGCTTACAGTATTATTTTTTTTAATGTTTTTATCGTTAATGTTCATGTCATTTTCGCTACAAGCATCACAATCAGCACAAGAGTCTATAAAAATAACTTTTCATCTAAAAGATGATATTAAACAATATAAAATCGCAAATTTAAAAGCAAAACTTTTAAATATGAAAACAGAACAAGATATTTCAGATTTCACATATATAACAAAAGAAGAAGCTGAAAAACAATTTTCAAACAGACAACCAGATAGATTTTTATTTTTACAAAAAAACTTAGGAGATAACTTCTCACTAAATGCATCATTTGTAGTCTCTCCGAAAAATAAAGATATTCAATCTCTTATTTATTATTTTTTACACAGTGATTTTTCAGATATTATCGACACAACAAAATTACAAAATTCATCGAATCAAATTTTGGAAAAACGAAAAACTCTTGAATTTTTAGAATTTATAAAAACAGGTGTGAGCGGAATTATTGTTGCAATTTTAATTGGTATTTCTTTTATTCTCGCCTCTTTTATTTCCTCACTTTTTTATGCACGAAAAGATGAAGTTTTTATTATGAGACTTGTAGGAGCAAGCTATAATTACATACGTATTCCATTTATTATAGAAAGTATTATATTAACATTTTTTGCACTTGGACTTGGGTGGAGTATATTTTTTCTATTACGGAATTTTACTATAACAGAATTACTTCTTACTCTTTCATCGCGAGAAGAAATGGTTTCAATTGCCACATCTATTCAATTAATGTGGGACACTTTCATGGAAATTATTCCATTTGTACTCGGAGGTATTATTTTATTTGTAACAATTTCTACAATTATTACTATTGAACATTTACTGCAGAAAAAACAAAATTTGGTGTAAATATAGCAATAATAATCATTCTTAATTATATTTCTATTATATTCTTATTATATTTCTATTATGAGATCTGAATGATATTTTTTTATATATTCAAAATTCCCCTCTTCTTGTACAGAAAACACCCCTGTAATAATTATTTTTTTTTGTAATTTTACAACCTCTGCAATAAAAGCACCTCCACATTTCCCCGCCACTATTTCTGCATTATTATAATATGTAGTCATTTTTGAGCTATGAATCCAGCCTAAAACTTCACAATTATTGTTATTTTTTACAGAACAAAACTTTTTAATTTTTGTATAATTTCTTCCAGCCAAAATTATAATTTTATACTGTTTATACTTTTTTACGCGTTGAATTTTTTGTATAATTTCTTCTTCATTTCCCAATAAAACATTATGAAAAAAACATAAAATAGTTTTATTTTCTATATTTTCTATATTTTTTCTATCTGCTCTATTGATAGATTTTTTTTTATTTAATACAAGCGGAAACTTCGAAATTATAATTTTGTGTTTGTTTTTGTTTATTATTGTATTTATATTATTGAGTAAATATTTTTTTGAATGTGCATCTAATACTCGTATTTCAGAAATATTTTCATTATTCCATGCCCAAGAAAAATGAGGTGTATAAAAATCTGTTACCTGAATAATTGTTTTTATATTTTTTTCATAACAAACATGCAAAAGCTGTAACATAGGAAATGTTATATATATTTCTATATTATTTTTATTATTTATTTTTTTATTTAAATTATAAAAACACATATTTATAAAAAATGTATCAAACCATGAAAATTTTGGCTTATTTGTTATAGTATAAATTTTTTCCAAAAACCAAAATGAAGAATTATCAAAAATAAATTTTATTATTTTTCCTATAAAATACTCTTTTGTAATATCTATAATTTCAATACTGTTAATATTTTGTGTATTATTCAATTTTTTTTTAATACCAAAAGCAGCTGTTTTATGACCATTTCCTACTCCTGCCGTTAATATTATAATATTTTTTTTCATTAATTTTTATAGATTTTATTTATCTTCGTACCCACCCTCCTGTACTTAATTCCTCGACAGCTCCTGCAAGCGACATCATCATTAAAAGAGAAGAAAGTTTTGGTGCCGAAATATTTGTTTTTCTCACTATTTCATCAAAATGCAGGGCAGAATACGAAAGAACATTATACACATTTTTTTCATCTGCATTTTTTGGTAAATATTGCTGAACATTTTCTTGAGCAAAAAGTGAATTTTGCGTTACACCAAAAACCTCCAATACATCAGAGGCATATTGTACAAGTTTTGCACCTTCTTGAATAAGTTTATTCGGACCTCTTGAAAGCGGTGAACGAATAGAACCAGGAACAGCAAAAACATCTTTTCCTTGCTCCATTGCAAATTGTGCCGTTATAAGCGACCCCGATTTTTCTTTTCCTTCTACCACTAATACTCCGTCGCTATATCCCGAAACTAAACGATTTCTTCGTGGGAAATTATAAGGAGTTGGCGATGTACCAAATGGAAATTCTGAAAATACTACTCCATTTTGCATAATTTCAAGAGCTAATTTTTGGTTTACAGACGGATAGACAATATCGAGCCCAGTTCCCCAAAATGCAACAGTTGGCGAACCATGTTTAATTGCTTCTTTATGCGCAAGAGTATCTATTCCAAGTGCCATTCCTGATACAATAGTAAATCCTGATTGTGAAAGCTCTGGTAACAAATGCGAACATGCCCATTTCCCTTCATTTGTAATAGTTCGACTTCCTACAACGGCCAAAGATTTTCGTGTGATTTTTGAAAAATCCCCTTTTGCAAAAAGAAAAACTGGTGCGTCATCTATATTTTTTAAACTATGTGGAAATTCTTCGTCGTCATGACACAGTACAATTGCTCCATATTTTTTTAAATTTTCTTCTTGTTTTGGAAGATCAATTTTTTTTGTTTTTTCTAAAATTTTTTCTATACTTTTTGGATGAATTCCCATTATTTCCATCTCTTTTTTTCTATCAGCTTTTTCATTAGGTTGTATGTTTTCAAATTTTTCTTTTGCACTATCTAAATCACCATAAAAATTTATCATTTTTTTATACGCACCAATTCGCAAACAATCGGCACTCGCCCAAAAAAGCTTTGTTTCATTCTTCATTTTTGTTGTAATAAATGTTTTTTAGAATATGTTATCCATAATGCAGAGACAAATGCTGTAATTGGAATTGCCAAGGTTAAAGTAAATAGTGCAATTAAAACTCTTAAAAATTCTTCTGCGAAAAGTGTACTATTAACAATTACCCAAAATGGATAATTTAAAGACATAATATATAAATAAACTGGTATGCTTGTTCCAATATAAGCAAAAATAAGAGTATTCAGCATTGAAAAAATATGAGCTTTTCCTAAATGCATTCCAGAAGTATATAATTTTGATAATGAATATTTTGGATTCGCTTCATAAATTTCTTCTGCAGCAGTGCTTTGTGCCATTGTTACATCATCTACAACCCCTACAATTCCTAAATATATCCCTATGAAAAATATCCCTTGTAAATTTATATTTGGATATTGATTTTCAAAATATGAAATATTAGACCCTGCATATCCAAATATTTCAAACAAAGAACCAATT
>CAMZKJ010000036.1 GCA_947311245.1 uncultured Candidatus Altimarinota bacterium | reverse complement strand
GAATTAATTATTTTACGATAGTTCTCTATCAAAAATAATTACAATATTTCTTTCTCTCCTAAAAATTTAGGGTCATGCCGAAAAAAGAAGATTTCGTAAAACGCTTTTTGCTGTGCCAATGTTTCACGTAGTAAATTTTTCCAATGGTTTCTATAAGTTGTATTACTTGCAGAAACCCCAATACTCGAAATTCCAAATTGTTCACATGTAAAAATAGCACGAGATAAATGAAATTCTTGCGTTACCAAATATGCGTTCTTAATATCCCAAATTTTTGAAGCTCGTGCGCACGTGTCATATGTGCGAAATCCTGCATAGTCTAATACTATATCTTCAGGTTTTACTCCTTTTTTTATTAAATATTTTTTTCCTGTCTCTGGTTCATTATATTGAGACTTTCCATTATCTCCAGAAATCAATATTTTTGTAATATCTCCTGCTTCATACAATTTTTGTGCAACTGTTAATCTCTCTGCAAAAATATCTGAAGGTCCTGAATTCCAAGCAGCAGCACCAAAAACAATCGCAACATTTGTTTCATTAAAATGATGAAATACAATTTCTTTATCTGATAATGTATATATGTTTACATAGCTATTCATTAAAATATAAATATTAGGAATAAACACAATTAATATACAAAATAATACTATTCTTTTTATATTACGCTTTATATATACATAAACCTGTTCTATTTTTTTATTATTACGTTTTTTAATATTGTAGATTTGTAAAATTACATTATTACTTCGGGTGTAATATTATCATAAATACTCATTAAATCTATAAATTTATTTTCAGATACATCAGACAAATTTGAAGATTTTATTCTGAATTTTACATTATTTATTTCTGAAACTGGAACAACATCTACTCCACTACTCAGAATAAAAGCCGAATCAAATGTATTATTTAACACATCGGAAACTGTTATATTTTTTATTTTTACAGTAATTGTATCATCAGTATTATTTATGTAGTTTTTAGTTAATTCTTGTTGAAGTAATTTTTGTGTAAATCCCTCTAAAAATGTTTTTTGTGATGGATCTGGGAAATATACACAATTTCCTTTTGTAAAAACAATATTCCAAGCCGGACCTTCTGTTATATTATTTTCATAAAAAAACAATGCGTCGTTAAATCCATTTTTTTGAGCAGCTGCACGAGTTTGTAAAGAGGGAAACAATGCTGAGGTCTTTAAATGAGCAAGTGGACGAATCATTTCATGTAATTCTAACCGAAGAGGAGTTTTATTTTCAATATACGCACGCCCTGTAACAAGAATTTCAATATCCGAAATTTCTGAAGGACGAGCAATTGAAAAATTTTTTGGATAAATAGCAACTCGTACCAATTGTTTTTTTACACTATTTTTAGATTTTTTAGAGTTTTTAGATAAAAAATGAAGTATTTTTTTTACTATTTCACCTCTATCAGGAATGTTTTTTTTTCCAAATAAAACTTTAACATTATGTTGCAAACGCTGAATATGCAACTCAAATGCTTTTACCAAATATTCTTCATTATTTTTTTCGGCAGTGAATGTCGTAAATACGCTGTATCCTGTTAGCATTGCAGATTCTAATTCGAAATATTTTTCTGTTAAAAACATTTTGTGTATATTGTATAAAATTATGATAGTATAAGTGTAAAATAAAATTTTTATATATACAATTAAATGTTACTGATTATTACTGAAGAAAACGCAGGGAAACGGCTTGATGCTGTTATTTTTGAAAATGCACCAGAAGATGTTACAAGAGGGAGTATTCAAACTCAAATTGCAGAAGGAGAAGTGAGAGTAAATAAAAAACGAATTACAAGAAATGCAGAAAAAGTAAAAAAGGGCGACAGAATTGTTATTCATTTTACAGAAAAAGAACCAGAATATATTCCAACTCCAGAAGATATTCCTCTACAAATTTTATTTGAAAATGACGATTTACTCATTATTTCAAAAGAATCTGGAATGTGCACGCATCCAGACAACACATATAAATCGGGAACAGTTGTAAATGCAGTAATGGGATATTTAAAAAACCATCAACAAGAATTTATAGACGAAGAAACTATTAGACCTGGTATAGTTCACCGATTAGATAAAGACACATCTGGATGTTTAATGATTGCAAAAAATAAAAAAACTCACAGATATTTATCTAAAATTATTTCAGAACGAAAAGTAACAAAAAAATATCAAACACTTGTATTCGGAAGAGTTCCTGCAAAAAAAGGAACAATAGACTCACCTATTACACGAGACCCATATAATCGAGAACGAATGACAACGCTGAAAAATGCGAAAGCAAAAGATGCTCTTACGCATTTTGAATGTATAGCTCAATACCCAAAACCAACTGCAACGCTTATAGATGTTCATATTATCACAGGACGAACACATCAAATTCGGGTTCATTTTTCAGCGATTGGACATCCAGTATACGGAGATAATTTATATGGAAATCCAAAAGTAAATTCGGCATATTTTTTACAATTTAAAACAGAGCGAATGTTTTTACATGCAAAAAGTTTATCGTTTCAGCTAGAAAATGGAGAAACCATTTCTGTTGAATCTCCACTCCCTTCCGATTTACAAAATATTCTGAATTCTATGGAGATTGATGAGAGCTATGAAAGAGAATAAGATAAAAAACTTTTTTTAATCTATATTCACGCTTTTTTGCAATAAAACTTGTCTTTTTACAAAAAAAATCTTTTAATTTGGTTTTAAATATTCTACTATAGTTTATGAATGCGTTACATATTTGTGTTTTTTAATTATAGAAAATATATGTCTACACCCGTTAAAACATTTGAAGCTACAGATGAAAAACTAAAAACTTTAATTGAAGATTTTTTTCTTATCTTATCTCAAACAGAAAAAAAAGTTATTACAAAACGATTTTCATTAGACAACGAACCAAAACAAACACTAGAAAAAATCGGACAACATTTCGATGTAACTCGAGAACGAATTCGACAAATTGAAAACAATGCATTAAAAAAATTGCAACGAAATGTAATGAATTCTCATATTCGAAATATAACAGATGTTGCACGAAATATTCTGCAAGCAAATGGAGGTGTTTTAACATCAGATAGCCTTATTTCAAAAGCACTCATTGCTCTGCATAACGATACATCGTACACTGCAAATGTTATTCGTTTTGCTATTCGACTTGATAAAGAAATAGAAGAAGTTCGACGAGATAAAAATTTTGAACCTATTTATCATTTTGCTGCAATTAAATTTGCTCAAATTACTCATACATATAAAGTTGTTCGAAAATATCTGCAAACAAAAAAAGAAGTACTTTCTTTTGCTGCTATTTATAAAGATATAAAAGATGAAATAGAGGTAAGTAAACTTACAATGGAAGTAATTGCAAAATCTGCAATTAATATTTTAGAAGTTGATGAAGGACATATTGGACTTTCTAAATGGCGACATATCAACCCAAAAAGTATTAAAGATAAAGCTATTTTAATTTTTCAAAAATATAAAAAACCTCTACACTTTATTGAATTGGCAAATAAAATTTCTGAATTTGGAAAAACGAAAAAACATGTAACCGTACAAGCCGTTCACAACGACTTAATTCGATACAAAGATTTTGTATTAGTAGGGAGAGGTGTTTATGCATTAAGCGAATGGGGAATTCCCGCAGGAACAGTAATGGATATTATTGCAAAAGTTTTAAGAGAAAAAGGTCCATTAAAACGACGAGAAATTATTGAAGAAGTTGAAAAATTACGAGATGTAAAAGAAAATACAATTTCATTAAACCTTCAAAAATCACCAGCATTTGTACGAGTTGGGCGAGCTGTTTACGATTTCGATGAATCAAAATGGGAAGAACCAGATGGAGGAAGAGGACGAGCCTATCTGAAAAAAAAATAATAATTCACAAAAAAATCTAAAAAAGTTATACTTAAAAAAATTGGTATAACTTTTTTTTATACTCGAAAAATAATAATTACTTAATTATCATTTTTCACTAGTGATTTTAAAAAATACTTAAAAAGATTACCGCAAGACATAAGAGAAATTTGTTTTTAAAAGCTCTCCATTTTTAGTACACTATTGATAATAATTTTTCATATTTTTTCATATTTTTTATGCAAGTTCCACTCAAAGAGAGATTTTATATAAAAGGCGGAAACCAACTTTCTGGAGAAATAGAAATCCCTGGTTCAAAAAATGCAGCATTACCAATTCTTGCAGCAACTCTTGCAGTAAATGGAATTTCAAAAGTAACAAATATTCCAGATTTATCTGACACGCGTGGGTTCATGGAAATTATGAAATCTATTGGAGCAAAAATTAAACAAGATCCCGATAATAAAAGAAATTTTACAATTGATGCACGAAATTTAACAGGAGGTGGCGATGTTTCTGGAAGCTACATTGGAAAAATGCGTTCAAGTATAATGTTTTTAGCACCCGTACTTGCTCGATTCGGTCGAGTCTGTATTCCTTTTCCTGGTGGATGTGTATTGGGAAAAAGGTCTGTAGATATACATCTCAATGTTTTTACAGCTCTTGGTGCAACAATTATTGAATCTGAAACACACATAGAAATTGAATTAAAAAATTCTGATAAAACATACATTGGAAATACATTTGTAATGCCAGAACTATCGGTTACCGCAACCGAAAATGCATTAATTGCCATGGCTTTTGCGAAAGGAAATTCAAATTTACGACTGGCTGCATCAGAACCACACGTACAAAATTTATGCAAATTTCTACAATCTGCAGGTGCAAATATTTCTGGAATTGGAAGTCATGCTCTTCAAATTTCTGGAATAGAAAAAAATGAAAATATTTCTGCAGAAATAAAAGTAACATCAGATTACTTACAAGTAGGAACATATGTCTTAGCTGGAATTTTAACAAATTCTGAAATTACAGTGAAAAATGCAGAAATTTCTCATTTAGATTCTTTTATAGAACGACTAAAGCAAACAGGAGCAAAATTTGAAGTAAATGAAAAAAATAAAACAATTACGACTCTAAAAAGAGACCTCAATAATCCAAATGAAAAATTAACAGCTGTAGATATTCAAACAGGAGTATTTCCAAAATTCGCTACAGATTTACATCCCCAATTTGCTGTTTTACTCACACAATGTGAAGGGCTTTCAAAAATACAAGAACCTCTCTTTGAACGAAAATTTGCGTATTTACTCGAACTTGAAAAGATGGGGGCAGATGTTGAGATTCAAAATCCACATGTTTTTAAAATTAATGGACCAACTCCATTTATTGGAACAACGGTTGCATCACAAGATATTCGAGCAGGAGCAGCAATGATTCTTGCAGCATTAATCACAGATGGAGAAACAGAAATTACCAATATTCATTATATTCATAGAGGATACGAAGATATTGAGGAAAATTTAACAAAGTTGGGAGCAGAGATTCGGACTGTTTCGTAAAAAATTACAGAAAATAAAAATCAGATAAATAGTAAATTATTTATCTGATTTTTTAATATTCTCTAGTGTTTGTTTTAACTCTTCGACCTCTTCCCTTGTTATACCCCCTAGTGTAAAAGGAAGAAGACCAAGCTCTTTTTCAAATGCCCTCTTTTCCGTAGCTGATATTTTTTCATTTTGACTATTTTCTTTTTCAACCTTATTTTCAACCTCAATAATTTCACTATCCATAGGCTCTGTATCCTCGTTTGTTACTACATCAGACTTAGATGTTTCCGAACCCTGAGTAAAGAAAGATCCAATTTTTCCAAAAAAAGATTTTTTTACAGGATGATTATCCTCTTTTTTATCACACCGATTCCGCAAGTTTCCTATAACCTCATCGGTGAAAAAAGGTTCAAGACTTTTAATAACAGGTTCATCTGGCTTATTTAAGTCATAATAACTCCCCATTCTATTCTGCTTTCCCCCTAAATACCTTGGTTCACCATCAGAATTTAGAGCTGGATATAACATAAAACTACCATGAG
>CAMZKJ010000035.1 GCA_947311245.1 uncultured Candidatus Altimarinota bacterium | reverse complement strand
GAAGAAATGCCAGAAAATTCTGTTTCAGAAATTATTAAAAAATATATTGAAATGAATATTGCGCATCCTTTTGAAGAAGGGAATGGACGATCTATGCGTATATGGCTAGATATGATATTGAAAAAAAATCTAAAAAAAGTAGTCAATTGGGAAAATATAGATAAAAATTTATATTTTCAGGCAATGGAAAGAAGCCCTATAAATGACTTAGAATTACAATATTTATTATCAAAAAATCTTACAACAGATATTGATAATAGAGAAATAATTTTTAAAGGGATTGATCAATCATATTATTATGAGGAATAATTAAAAAAAATCTCTATCTTAAAAATATTTCATGCCAGAAAACACACTCCCAAAAGAAAAAATTGAAGAAATAAAAAAATTAGTAAAATAAAAATTACCCCCATGCTAAAACTCCTCCTTTCCATAATTATCCTCCCAATCCTTCTTGTAACAGGATATTTTATCTATACACAAACACCTGAGAAAAATTTTTTTCAACAAAAATATATTCCAAAAAATCTCCTAGAAATTTATGCATATTCTTAAATTGGTGTGGTTACAAAATATGACAGAAGTAATGGCTATTATGCAGGAGGAAATCCACCAGAAAATTCTGGTGTGTGTAGTGATGTGGTCATCAGAGCATTAGGAGATAATGGATATGACCTGCAAGAAAAAATTTTTGACGATATAAAAAAATTTCCAGCAGAATATTCTGACACTCCTGATAAAAATATAAACCACAGGCGGGTAAAAAATTTACTTGTATTTTTTAAAAAATATTTTGTATCACTCCCAAAAGAAGTCAATGAGAATACGATATCTACTTGGCAGGCAGGTGATATTGTTACATACGCACAAATACCTGGAAGACTTTGGCATGTGGGAATCGTTTCTGGTCAGAAAAATAAAAGGGGAGTCCCAATGTTGATTGATAATCATGGAAATGGAACACAAGTAGAAATCTCTATAACCGATTGGAAGTCAGAAATTAGTGGGCATTTTAGAATACCAGATAAAAACTTCTCATTATGAGAACATAAAAAATTATCAAGAAAAAACTGATAAAAAGAGTTTTATCAGTATCAATGAATTATACAAAATTTTTCTTAATGGACTCATTCCCTCAGATTTATATTTATAGAAAGAGGGGATATTTGCTAGAAAATATATGACGAATGAGAGTTTGAAAAAATATAATTGGAGACTTTTGAATTCTTAGAAAAAGTATTGACAATGTGTTATAATCCATTTATATTGACCTCTGTTTTTTTATAAAAAAATTTTTATGTCGAATATGTCAAGTCGTTTTGGAAGATTAGCAGCAGCAGCAGTAGCAGCAGGTGTAGGTGTAGCAACCCATGATAAATTTACTACGCTCCCTGAAAGTGGAGTAGTACCAGTTACATTAGACAGCAATAGCAATGCGAAAACTTCAGAATTGCCTGCTAGTGTTTCTGTGGAAAAAGCAAATGTGGGGATATTCAATACAGAAGCTGAGGACCCTGTGGACCCTGTGGACCCTGTGGACCCTGTGGACCCTGTGGACCCTGTGGACCCTGTTGTTCAGTTAGTTAGAAACAAAATAAAACCAACAATTCAAGTAGAAGAAAATCCAAAAAATCCAAAAGAGGAAAAACAACGATTAAAGAAGTATAAAATGCCGAGAAGTTATGAAAACTACCCGGGTATTTCTGAGTATACCTATAAAGAAGAAAAAGGAAAAAGTATTGAAACCTTTTATTTCAATGGACAAAAAATGTTCTATGAGCAATATTTCAGCCCTAACGGAGAGCTAATAGACGCGAATTTAAGCTTTTTTACAGCTGATAAGACTGCTGAGTTCGTACTGATTTCTAGTAGAAACGGTAATTTTACATTTTTCGATGCATCGGGTAATGAGCATAGATATAATTTTGATCTTTCTACTTTTCATGATAAAGCAGACCCTAAGGAAATAGCACCTGTTTTGGATAGATTGAGAGGTCAAGATGGAGATGGAGATGTTAATATTAACGGTATGAGAAAGATAGAAACTCGATTTCCTGTTTTCTCTAATGGAAACGGTAATTTTTCTCAAAAAATTGAGAGATATAATCCCGAAGGAGAAATGACAACTCATATATGGGATGTAAGTATTTATAATGGAGCTCTTATAGTGGATTATTCTATAGATAATAATCCACAGCCTCAAAAATCAGTTTCTCTTGAAAATGGAACATCTTCAAATACTGCTCATGAGGATCTTTTATTTTCTTTACCTCTAGAACTTGAAATGGCTGTAAGAAAATATTTAGGACAATGATATTCAAAATTAAAGATTTTCAATAAATATTTATAGTTTTTTCTTTATAGCATAAAAACAAAATGCTCTGAAGAATAATTTTTCTTCATTTGATACAAAAATTTTTTCTATATCTTTTTGTATCTCCGTATGAAAAAAACTGGTCACTGGAATCAAATGTCCTCTGGAATTATTTTTACCTGAATCTTGAAAAATTGTACATATTTCCCTATAAGGGGGAGCCTGTTTTCTGGAAAATAATAGTGAGAAATTATCGTACTGCCCAAAGAAATTTTGCTATTGAGAACCCCTACAACCGAAAACGAAATAAATATAGTCTATAGAAATTTTCTCTTCAGAAAAAATATTCTTAAAGCTATTGAACAATCATGTTATTATAAATAATAATAAATAATATAGAATTTAGAAAAAATTTCATGTCAGAAAAAACACTTCCAAAAGAAAAAATTGAAGAAATAAAAAAATTAACAGAGAAATTTTTTCTACCAGAAACGCCTGCTCTTTCTCGACGATTTCCTTTTCTTACTCCTCTTATTCTCTTTGTCCGACGAACAAAAAATTTGATAAAGAATTTTCTGAATACACAATTATCACGAGAAAAAAGAGAAGAAAAATTTTCATCTGTCATAGCGAGACATCAGTCTGTATTACGGCGGAAATTAGGAAATTCTGATATGCGATTACAAGAACAAAAAGTTGTAAACCTTACCGTTGCTTCAAAAAAATTAGATGGAATTATTATTCCCCCACAAAAAATTTTTTCTTTTTGGGATATTATAGGAAACCCTTCTCGAAAAAATGGATATGTAAATGGAATGTTACTCTCGAATGGAAAGGTTATAGAAGGTGTTGGAGGAGGATTGTGTCAAATGTCTAATTTTTTATGCTGGATATTTTTGCATACCGATATAGAAATAATAGAACGGCATCATCACTCAAAAGATGTGTTTCCTGATTCTGGGCGAGTACTTCCTTTTGGAAGTGGAGCAACAAATTTTTATAATTTGATGGATTTAAAAATAAAAAATATTTCTCCTTATCCGCTTCAGATTTCATTAGAAATCACAGAAAAATATTTAAAAGGGAAAATTCTTTCATCAGAACAGAGTCTTTATAAATTTTCTATTTCTGAAAAATATCATTGTTTTGTGAAAAAAAATGGGAAATATTTTCGATATAATGAGATTTGGAGAAAAAAAATCCTAAAAGGAGTTGCTGGGGAAAAGGGGAGTGTTATTTCTGAAAAAAAAGTTTTTAGGAATTTTGCCCCCGTTTTTTATGATGTAACTGATAAGTATATTCAAGATCGGGATTATATATTAGTTGATTTGGAGATATAAATAAATTTATTGAAAAAATTTTGTATATTGATATAATAGAATAAAAAAAATATAAATATAAATACAAACTTATGATTGCAAAAAATAATATAGAGGTAAAACACTTAATAGAACATGAAACAAAACGTCATGTGTTTATTAAATTTTTAATATTAGTAGCGATACTGCTCGGTTATACAGGGTATTTATCTTATGAGTATGGCTTTGCAACAGGAGGGCTGTTAGCGCTTATTTCGTGGAGTTTTTTTGTGCTGTGTACTCCAGTAGCCGATGCGGGAATGATTTTAGATTTTCCTATTCGTCTGCTTTTTAAAATTCGGATGTGGGTAACAGAGCTTATAGTCTGGGGGGTTGCCATTGGAGTAAATATTTATGCACTTTCTGTATCTCCAGAAGTGTATGAAAAATCAATGGTTGGGCATATTTTTTATGGTATTTTAACTCAACCATATCCGTATTGGATTATTATTCTTCTGTCTTTTTTGGGAACATTTTTATCAGTTCACTTTGCTGATGAATTGATGGATTATATAAACCATCACGAAGTAAATAGAACAGTAAAACATCGACTAATTTTTGAAGGAGTTGTAATGCTATCAATATTTGCACTGATTTTGGGAGTGTATAATATTTTACTTGAAAAATTAGGGTTAGATATTGCTGTACTGGTTGGATAAAGAAATTATTTTTTATCCAATAAAATTATTATATGCAGTAATTGCAGATTTTGTTTTCTGTCCGTAATATCCTGTATTTAATTCAGGGGCTAAAAATCCACGAGCAATTAATTCATTTTGTAATGCTGTTACAGCTTCGCTTCGTTCTCCAAATTCAACTTGTAATTTTGCAAGTTGAATTTTTTGTTTTCGCATCGCAATTTGTTCCGATGTAATATATGCCCAATCATGTGTTACTAAAGAATTTGATACTTTAGAAATTTTACTTCGTTTTTGTAATAAAGTGTTTACCATTGAACTATAGGTTTGTGGTCCAAATCTACCCGCTCCCGTTTGAGATTTGTTTGAAACAATATTATTCGTTGTTTGGTACGCATATACTGCATTTACAGTGTTTTCGTCATATAATCCTGTTGGATTATGTCTGTAAAAATTCATTCCTTTTAATACTAATTGTAAGCGTTTTACAGCCTCACCTTTGTCTCCAAGTTGAAGATTTGGTTTAATTACAGCATAATCTGGATTATATGGTTCTGAAGTATCTGAGATAGTATGTATACTAACTGCTTGTTTTTGAACAGATGTAGTTGAAGTATTATTTGATGCAACGATTATTTTATTTGCTTTTTTTGTAACTGTTTGAGTCCATACTTTTTCTGCATGTTTTCGTGTTGTTGGTCCAAAAACTCCAGCTCCTGTTTGGTTTTTATTGGTCACAATATTCTTTTTCAATTGAAATTGATATACTGCTTCTTTTGTTTTTTCTCCGTAATATCCTGTTGCATTTACATGTAATACATTTTGCCGAATAAGAAATTGTTGTAAATTTCTTACAGATTCTCCTTTATCTCCAAGATATAATGTTTTTGATTTTTCTGTATTATTTGATTGTGTTGTAGTTGTTGTATGACTTGATGCTACTTTCATTTGTGATGCTTTTGACATGAAATTCATTTGCACTGTTTCTTTTGTATTTGCTGGCATAATTGTTCCCGTAACTGTTTTCATGCCCCATTGTAATGCTCTTTTTCGTCCGTCATCTCCGTATCCCATCCATAAATCAATTCTGTGGGTATCGTCCCATTCTATAATTCGTCCTCCTCTGTCATGTACAGCGCCTATTCCAAATCCTGGAATTTTAATTTTTGTTCCAAATCGATAGCTTGATGGTGCTGCAATCATTCCTGGATAAACTTTTGTAAAATCTGAACCTCTTATTCCTTCTCCGTTCATTCTTTTATCTGCTTCATAACTTCCCCAAACATATTTATCTTGGTTTGGGAGTGGAGAATAATATGCACTTACGACAAATGTTCGCGTTTGCCCAGTTTCTATTGGTGCTGCTAAAACATTTGTATTTTCTGAAAAAAATGCTGGAGATATTATATTTGTTCCAGTGCTTAACAGAGCACATAGAGTAATAGTTGAAAGTGTGTGTTTCATATGAATTATATTTGTATTTTTTGACTATAAATATTATGTATTTCATAATATCAAATTATTATATCAGGGTTTATTTAAAATAGCAATATTATAATTTTGTGTTATTTAAAGTGTTTTAGTATTATTGATAGAAATATATTAATATAAATAATACACATATATCATGAATATTTACACAGATACAATTAAGGAATTATATAAAAATTTAGACTCTTCAGAAAAGGGGCTTACATTTGCACAAATAGAAAAAAAACAAGCCATCTTTGGAAAAAACCTTCTTCCGAGGGCGAAAAAAAAATGGTTAAAAATGTTATTATCAGAATTTACAAGTCCACTTGTTTTTATTTTAATAGCAGCGATTGCTCTCATGTTACTTGTTCCTATTTTAGAATCTGGTCATATTTCGTCGCATGATTTAATAGAGCCAATTGCTATTGCATTTATTTTATTATTCAATGGATTATTAGGTTTTTTTCAAGCATGGAAAGCTGAAAATACATTGGAAGCATTAAAAACGTTACAGCCAGAATTTGCATCGGTATTAAGAGATGAAAAAATTATTAAAATTAAAACTGAAGAGCTCGTACCAGGAGATATTATTTTTTTATCGGAGGGAGAAAAAATTCCTGCAGATATTCGATTGATAGAGGCACATGATTCAAAAGTAAATGAATCGTTGTTAACAGGGGAGTCTGAAGCAGTGTATAAAAATATAAAATTGTCCACTGAAGAAAATCCTGAAAATGTTATTTTTTCAGGAAGTGAATTAATTTCTGGTCGAGCAAAAGGAATTGTTGTTTCTGTTGGAATTAATACAAAAATTGGAAAAATTGCTCATATGTTAACAGAAATTAAGCGACCAATTTCTCCAATGGAAAAAAAATTAGAATCACTTTCGAAAAAAATTGGAATCGGAATGGTTCTGCTATGTGTTGTGGTATTTGTTTTGGCAACAATGCAAGATATCCCATGGATTGAGGCGTTATTTACGGCTATCGCACTTGCTGTTGCAGCTGTTCCAGAAGGGCTTCCTGCGGTTATGACAATTTCTTTGGCGATTGGAGTTTCTGTTATGGCACGTAAAAAAACATTGGTTCGAAATTTACAATCTGTGGAAAGTTTAGGCTCTGTAACCGTTATTGCTTCTGATAAAACGGGGACAATTACACAGAATAAAATGTCGGTAGTGCAGATTTTTTTAGCAAATAATCCGAATACAATTATTAAAAAATCAGAATTTAAAAATATATTTTCAGTACATAATAGATTTTTAGAAGCATTGCAAAACTGTAACGATGCAGTGTTGCCAAATATTGGAGACCCAACAGAAATTGCATTATTGAATTTGTCAAAAGAGTTTTCTGCAATAGAGTATGAGCGAATAGATGAAATTCCTTTTTCTTCAGATACAAAATGGATGAGTACAACTCATAAAATTGACGGAGAAAAAATTGAATTTATTAAAGGAGCTCCAGAAGTTGTGGTGAATTACTGTGAAAAAAATCTTCAAAAAATTATTTTAGAAAAATCTAAATTTTTTGCAGAACAGGGGCTGAGAACATTGCTTATTGCTCAAAGAAAATCAGGAGAAAAAATAGCCGAATTTTTAGGGATTGTTGCATTGCAAGACCCACCACGAGAAAATGTAAAAGAATCGATTCTTATTGCACAAGAAGCTGGAATAAGAACTATTATGATTACCGGAGACCATGCAATTACAGCTCAAGCAATTGCTTCGCAAGTAGGAATTATTTCTGAAGTGATAGAAGGGAAAGAGATTGAAAAAATGTCTGATAAAGATTTGCAAGAAGCGGTAAAAACAGTGTCTATTTTTGCAAGAGTTACACCGCATCATAAGGTTGCTATTTGCAAAGCTTTGCAACAAAATGGTGAAGTGGTCGCAATGACAGGGGACGGCGTAAACGATGCACCTGCAATTACACAAGCTCAGGTTGGTATTTCGATGGGAAATATTGGAACTTCTGTAGCACGAAATGCTTCAGATATTGTATTGCTTGATGATAATTATTCAACAATTGTAAAAGGAGTAGAAGAGGGAAGACGAATTTTTATCAATATTAAAAAAGCAATTGTCTTTTTATTAGCGACAAATTTTGCAGAAATTTTAGTGTTATTATTGGCGTTACTACTCACACTTCCTGTTCCTTTATTACCGCTTCATATTTTGTGTATTAATTTATTAACAGATTCTATTCCTGCATTAGCTCTTGCTGCAGAACCTTTGGAAAAAGATACAATGAAGAAAAAACCAAAACCTGCAAATGAAGGATTTTTTACAGGATCTCTTAATATTATTCTGTTTTTAGGATCTTTAATTGCAGTATTTGTGTTGCTATTTTTCTATTTTTCTCAACAATTAGGCTCAAGTTTGCAAGAGTCTCAAACATTAGCGTTTGTAACACTGTCTATTTTAGAAATGGCTGTTATTATTTCTTTACGAACACATGAAAATATTTTTACACTTTCGGTATGGAAAAACATGAATAAATGGGTGATATACGCACTTATAATTGTTGTATTTTTTACTATTGTAGCAGTTTTTAGTCCTATCTCTTCATATTTAAAACTGGAAATTTTTAACAGTATTTATTGGTTGTGGATTTTTGGAGGAGTGATTATTACAATTTTTTCTATCGAAACATTTAAAAAGTTTTCGGACAGATGGTAGAACTCTCTGTGAAATTTTTTTAAAAGTTGTAAATTAAAAATATCGTTTTGACATATTTTTTTTATCTTAAAACTACTGTGATTTTTATTTATTTATTATACTATTTTTCGAAAACATATATTTAAAAAATAAAAAATATGAAATTAAAATTATTATTGTCGGCTCCGGTATTGCTTGTTTCTGCTTTGTCATTATCGGGTTGTGTATTTAACGAAGAATCAGAAAATATAGAGTTAGAAAATGCGTATAAAAATGATGCGTATACGCAAGAATTTGCAAAAACATATGAAGGAACGGGGAAAGTACTTATTGAAGAATTTTCAGATGTTGAATGTCCAGCATGTAAAAACTTTGCTCCAACATACGAACGACTAGAAAAAGCATTTGCAGAAAATAAGAATGTTGAATTTAGGTATAACCATTTTCCTTTGGAATCAATTCATCAATATGCCTATGCAGGAGCATTAGCTGTTGAATGTGCTGGCCGTACAGCAGGGGATGAAGCAAGAACTAAATATTTACATTTAGCATTTGCAGAAAAAAAACTTTCTACAAATTTTTATAGAGAGTTACGAAAAAATCGAACTATTGGTTTTACAGAAAAACAACAAGAAGAATTTTTAACATGTTTTAATGATAAAAAAACTTCAAATATTGTTAAAAATCATAAAGCAGAAGGGGAAAAAAGAGGACTAATGGGGACTCCAACTGTGTATATAAATGGAGAACAATATAAAAAAGCAAGAGGATATGACGCTTTATTTTTAGAAATAAATAGCAAATTAAAATAAATTTTAGTATACTTCATTTTGAAATAAATAGGAGATATATAATAAAAACTTAATTAAAAAAATATGACTTATAAAGCAGTTGAAGATTTTTCTCAATCAGCAAAAAAAACAATAGACTTTTTATTGGCAGAGTTTGGTGGATTACAGGTAGGAATTGCGAGTCCTGCACTCGTTGAAAATATTATGGTAGATTCTTATGGAGCAAGTCAGCCGTTAAAATCGGTAGCAAGTATTGGAGTAGAAGGGGGAACAACATTGCTTATTTCACCATGGGATAAAGGATTATTAAAAGCAATTGAAAAAGCTATTATAGACGATACTTCTCTTGGATTATCTCCACAAAATGATGGAGTTGGAATTCGATTAAATATTCCACCATTAACAAAAGAACGAAGACAAGAACTTACAAAAGTGGCTTCTAAATATGGAGAAGAATCAAAAGTAAAAATTAGAAAAGCAAGACAAAACGCTATGGATATTATTAAATCAGATGATGATTTGAGTGAAGATATGCAAAAATTAGAAGAAAAAAATCTTCAAGATTTAGTAACAAAAGTAAATAAAGATATTGAAACATCTGTAAAAGAAAAACAAGCATCTATTTTAAAAGTATAGTGAATAAAAATAATTTCTCTGTTGGTATTATTGGAGGAAGAGGAATTATGGGAAAGTTTTTTGAATCTGTTTTTTTGCGATATGGAATTAAAACTTTCGTATGGAGTCGAAAAAGTGAGGAAAGTTTAGAAAGTTTTTGTACAACAAAAAATATAGATATAATTATAGTATCTGTTTCTATAGATGTAACCGAAAAAATTATTGCAGAAATTGGAACATATATTTCTGATGATCAATGTATTTGCGATGTTACTTCTGTGAAAATTGGACCTATGGATGCCATGCAAAAAACAGGAAAACCATATTTTGGAATGCATCCAATGTTTGCTCCTCCGCTCTCTGGGAAAATGGATGGGCAAAATGTTATTTTTTGTTCGGGAAAAAATTCAGCACAACAAGAAGCTTTTATAAAAAATATTTTTGAAAAAGACAATGCTTGTATTTTAGAATCAACTGCACAAGAACATGATGAAATAATGTCTATAGTGCAAGGATTATCGCATTTTTTTGATATAACATTCGTACAAACCTTGCGTGCGAGAGGATTAGATTTAGAAAAAATATTTGCATCACGCTCTCCTGCATATGCATTAAAACTTATGCTTTCTGGTCGAACGCTCTATCAAGATTCTGAATTATATGGGAATATCCAAATTCAAAATCCACAAAATATAAAAACTCTTGAAACTTTTTTTATAGAGGCTCAAAAACTATTTACCACTATTAAAAACAAAGACCTTACTGGGTTTAATAAAATTTTTCATGCACAAACAAAATTTTTAGGAAAATATGCGAAAAGGTCGCAAGATGAATCAGATATAATTATTGATTACTTGGCAAATAGAATCTTATCTAAACAAGCTTTAGAAAGTAATAACAGTAATAATAGTAATAATAGTAATAAATTACAAAATACGCTAGATAATCAGAAAAATAATACTATTCAAAATGATTTTATTGGTATTTTAGGGCCTAAAAATACATTTTCCTATTTGGCGGCATATAAATTTTTTACTCCAAAGAAATTTACAAATATTCGGCTTTATCCAACTATTTCATCTATTTTCTCTGCGTATAATAAAGGAGAGATTTCTGAAATATTTGTTCCTGTCGAAAATTTTTTACATGGTTCTGTTGCAGAAAGTTTAGATGGGATTTGTGCAGGAAACCTACCAATTCAAGCTGTTTATGAAATGAAAATATCGCCGGCTCTTTTTGTTCAAAAGTCTGCAAAAAAAGAAGATATAACAGAAATTTTCTCACATTCACAAGCTCTTGCTCAATGTAGCAATTTTATAGAAATATACTATCCAAATGCGATAATTACACCAACTTCTTCTACTGCAGAAGCTATGAGATTTATGCAGAAAACAATGCACTCTGCAGCAATTGCACCAGAAGAACAATTAGAATTAAGCAATGTAAAAATTTTATATAAAGATTGTGCAAATACGAATGAAAACGCAACACGATTTGCGTATATTACAGATCTAAAAACACAGGAGTTTAATATGTCTGCAATACATAAAAAACTACAAGAAGGAGCATTAGTCTTTCATTTAGGAAAAGATGCACCTGGAAATTTAGAAAGTGTTCTTCATTTATTTGCTCAAAATAAAATCAATCTTACAAAAATCGAATCTCGACCAACTGGAAAAGGGTTTGGAGAATATCTTTTTTTTATCACCTATGAATATCAAATAGCCGAAAAAAAAGATTTTTTAACAGAGTTAGAAAAAATTACATCGCATTACACACTTTTAGGAGAGTATAATATTTATCAATAACATGAATTCATGGACTATTTACTTGAAGAATTTGAATCGGCACATCCTGTAAAAAAAATATTTATTATATTATGGGCGTTATTATTTATAGGAGGTCTTTCTTTTTCTCTTTTTTATTTAGCACATTATGGATTTAAAGAAACCTTTGCTCAGGTTTTTGGACACGGAGTTACACTCATTACAGTCTCTGTGTTTTTATTTCTTTTTGTTGTACGAACAGCCTTTTATATTCCTGTTTCTATCTTAATGATAGCGTCTCCTTTTATTTTTGGGGGATTTATTAATGGGGTTATTTTCTCTGCGATTGGAGAGATTATAGGGGCAATTATTGCATTTATCGCGTCGAGATATTACTTGCAAGAATTTTTTCAACGATATAAAAAGCGTTTTCCATTATTGGAAATATTAAACGAAAAAATGAATTATTTTGGTGGAATTGCGGTAATGATTTTGCGGATTAGTCCTGTCTCATTTGATATAATAAATATAGGTGCAGGAATGTCTTCAATGAGTTTTCTAAAATATGCAAAAGCCACACTTATTTCGATTTGGCCAAAAGTAATAATTTTTGTCTCTATTGGAAGTGCTATTCATTCACCTATTGTAACCTTTTATACAATATTTTCTATTTTTATTTTAGTTGGAATTATTTATTACTTAAAATCTCATAAAAAATATAAAGAAATTTTTGATTTACGACTAAAAAGTGAAATAGATGCAGATAAAAAAATATAATATTTTATACCTTTATACCTTTATACTATGACTCTTTTTGAAAAAATTATTGCACGAGAAATTCCTGCAAACATTGAATATGAAGACAGTGAAATTATTGTTATTCATGATATTAATCCACAAGCTAAACTTCATTTATTAATTATTCCTAAAAAACCTATAAAAACCGTTGCAGACATGAGTATTCCTGATGATATAGAAATTATGGGGAAATTATTTGCAACTGCAAAAAAGATTGGAGATGAAAAAAAACTTGAGGGGTATAAGTTACAAATAAATGTTGGAGAAAAAGGAGGGCAAGAAGTCTTTCATATTCATATGCATATGTTAGCAAATTAATATTTATATTATATTTATATTATATTTATAAAAAAATTATGAAAGAAATAGAATCAAAAGCATGGGTATCTCCATCTGATAAAAAAAAAGTTTTAGATTTTTTACATACCAATGCAGAGTTATTGAATAGCGGGAAAATTAAAAAAGATACAATGTATGCAAAAAGTTCTGATGCTATTGATAGTAAATCAGTTGAATTTCGTTTGCGAGAAGAAAGTTCAGAGAGTAATGAAATGGTGTATTCAGTTACAAGAAAAACACGATCTTATACAAAATCTGGAACGGAAGTTAATAATGAATTAGAGTTTTTTATAGATAATCCATTAGCTTTTCATGATTTTGTGTTACAATTAGGATTTGAAGTAATGTATAAAAAAGAAAAAAAAGTACAGCAATTTTTACAAAAACGAGACAATTATCAGGTATTATTAGAGTATGTAGAAATGTCAGGGTTGCCTAAAAATGCTGATTTGTTGGAAATTGAAATTGTTTGTAGTTCTTCTACGAGTGATGAAGATGTGTTATATTTTGAAAAACTTATTTTAGATATATTTAAAGAATTACAGATTGATACTAAAATTGAAGCTGCTCCATATGGAAAACTTCTTGGACAATTTTAGAATATTTGTTGTAAATTACAAAGATTTTGTTATAAACTGTAAAAATTATGATACTCTTATCTTGTGGTACTGTGTTGGAGCTTTGTTAGTACTTTGTTTATATTTTTAAAAAAACATGCAAAATCTTTTATTTTCATTTGGAATTTTTGAAATTACAGCCTCGTTAATTGTTACGATGTTAGGATTTTTTCTGTCGCTTTGGATGCTGACACGAACAGTGCATGAGCGAAAATTATCTCTTTTATTTTTAAGTGATAATATTTTAATGCTATCATTAAGTGCTCTTTTTATTGGAAGGCTAGGGGTGTTACTTACAGATTTAGCATTTATTGTATCTGAAAAAACTTTTGAAGTGTCAAGTTGGTATGAAAAATTATGGGTAAAAATTGAAATTTTTTTTGCATTTTGGCAAGGAGGAATAGCATTAATTTGGGCATTGGCAGGTTTTTTAATAGTATTTTTACTATTATGTTTTATTAAAAATGAAAAACCACTTTCATGGCTTGATGTGTTTGCTTTACCAATGGTTTCTTTTCTTGCTTTTTATTCCCTTGGAGAATTTTTTTCGGGGGATCGCTATGGAAAACCAGCACCAGATGGGTTTCCTCTTACTGTAAGTTATAATCAGCAAGGAGTTCAGTTCTCAGGGGAGGTATTTCCTGTTCAGTTTTATGAAGCGATATTATTATTAGTATTATTTTTCTTTGCATATACTCTTTGGGAAAAATATATTGATGAATCATGGCCAGATGGAATTGTGGGAGGGGTCGTTCTTTCTTCTTTGTTTTTTATTCTCTTTTTATTAGAGTTTTTACGATGGGGATCAACAGCAGATATTTTAGGGTTTATTCCATTTGAAGGGTTTTTATTGTTGATGATAAGTGTTGGGATTTTATTTTTTATGTTTTATAGAGGGCATTTTTGGTTTTTTTCTCGATTTAAAAGTAAGTTTGGATCATGAAAAAAATACTATTATACATCTTTGGGGGATTGTTTTTTGCTTAAGCATTTGTTATGACCTGTGTATTATATGGATGAAAACAACATGTCTCATGAACAGATAGGAAAAAACTCTGAAAAAATGGGAGGTCACCTGAATTAATTTCTGGTCGTTTAAAAGAATCAAGCAGTTCTATGGGCTATGCAAGTCACGAAACGGGGAAAAATTGAAATTTTACTCGAATCAACAAATGTTGGGAAATGGATGACTCACTGTCATATTGCAGAGCATTTACATGCGGGAATGATGTTTAATTTTGAAGTAGAATAAGTTTTATATTTATCTAAAATATTCTAAACGGGTTTAACAGTCTTATTTGAAAAAGAAGTATACATGCTTTATACTGCATATATATTTCTTTTATTATACGCATGACAAAACCTGTAAAAAAAATTTTATTACTTGCAAACGGAGGAAGAGAGCACTCAATTGCAAAATCATTAAAAAAATCTGAAAAATATGAAGTAGAAATTTATGGTTTTTTTAATGCACGAAATCCAAAAATTATAGAACTTACAACCGATTTTGTAATAACTTCAGAACGAAATTTTGGAGAAGATACACAGTTTAAGGCATTACAAAATTTTGCAAAAAATATCGAAAATTTAGATTTTGCAATTATCGGTCCCGATGATCCAATCGGAGCAGGAGCAGTAGATGCACTTTTAAAGGTTGGAGTAAAAAGTTTTGCACCAACACAAAAACCTGCACAGCTTGAAAGTTCAAAAGGATTTACACGGTCTTTATTACAAAAATATAAGATTGAAGGAAATCCAGAATTTCGAAATTTTGTAACTGGTGAAGAAACAGAATTAGAAGAATATTGTGTTTCAGAAATTAAAAATAAATTTAAATTTGTAGTAAAAGATGACGGTTTGTGTGGAGGAAAAGGTGTTTTTGTACAAGATGACCATTTTGAAACACATGAAGAAGGTGCCAAAATTGCATTAGATATTTTAGCAAAATCTGGGAGGTTGGTTATTGAAGAAAAATTGGAAGGTCCAGAATTTTCTCTTTTGTGTATTGCAGATGGAAAAACAATTATTCCAATGCCAACAATTGCAGACCATAAAAGAGCATTTGATGGAGATAAAGGACCAAATACTGGAGGAATGGGAACTATTTCCTTTCCACACAAACTTCCATTTATTACAAATAAAAATATTGAAGAAGCAGTTGCAATTACACAAAAAGTGATGAAATCTGTGGAAGACGAAACAGGAGAGCACTTTTGTGGAGTGATGTATGGTGGATTTATGCGAACAAAAACAGGTGCGAAACTTATTGAATATAATGCTCGATTTGGGGATCCAGAAGCATTAAATGCCTTACCGCTTTTAAAATCTGATGCAGTAGATTTATTTGAATATGCTATTCATCAAAAACTTGATGAACTTACAGTTGAATATCATAATAAAGCGACAGTGTGTAAATATTTGGTTCCAGAAGGGTATCCAACAAATTCTGTGAAACATAAAGCGGTTACAGTAGATCAAAAATTATTAGATGAATTACAATTAGATAAAAATTATAACGGTGTAGAAGTTTTTTATGCATCGGTATATGAAGATGAAAATACTAAAGAATTAAAACTTGGAGGGTCTCGAGCAATTGGAGTTGTAGGAATTCATGACGATTTTAAAGAAGCAAAAAAACTTGCAGATAAGGCAATTGAAGCATTTTCTGGTCCACTTTTTTACCGAAAAGATATTGGGAGTGAAGAATTGCTGGAAGCAAGAATGGCTATGGTTGCATAGCAAGAATTTAATTCGAATGAAATATGTTTTTTGAATATCTATCACTTGTTTACTCTATAATTTTTTTGCATTTTTTTGCATTAATTTTACCTGGTGCTGATTTTTTTATGGTGATTAAGCAATCATTACAATATTCTCGTAAGACTGGTATTTATACTGCTATTGGGTTGGGTCTCGGAATAGCAATTCATATTATTTATTGTTTAGCAGGAATTGCTTTAATTATTTCAAAATCAATATTACTTTTTAATTTTATAAAAATTATTGGAGCAATATATTTATTTTATATTGGTTTTCAAATATTTACTGCCAAAACAAGTGATATTGAAATTTCAAAAGTGGAGAAAGCTCTTGATATTTCCATTTTTTCCGCTATAAAAACAGGATTTTTAACAAATGTTTTAAACCCAAAAGCCACATTGTTTTTTCTGAGTTTATTTACGGTTTTTATTCCAGCAAATACTCCAACTCTTGTCTTGGCAGTTGTTAGTCTTGAAATGATTCTCATGACAATTATTTGGTTTATGTGTGTTTCGATATTTTTTACACAACCAAAAGTGCAAACAGTTTTTAATAAATTTCAAAAAATATTTAATAAAATTTTTGGAGGATTATTAATGGCCTTGGGAGTAAAAATAGCAGTTTCTGAATAAATTATAATTAATTATATGTTTGCTGAAGTTATTCCTTTTCGGCCATCGGGATTTGCAAATATACTTACCTATAAACTAGAAAAAATAAGTGAAAATGCAGAAGTAGGAGATATTGCAGAAATTGCAATGGGAACGACGAGAGAAACATGTGTAATTATAAAATTGTTAAAAACAGAACCAGATTTTACAACAAAAAATTTGGGAAGAATAATTGCAAAAAATATTTTTTCCGCATCGCAGATTAAAAATATTTGTGATATTGCAGATTATTTTTTTACATCACCATCGCATATTTTAAAAAAAGCGATTCCTGCAAATATAAGAAATACAAATTTTATCAATAGTACGGAATTTGTAAATATAGAAAAAAATCTCAATACTTATAAAAAATGGAATACTACAGAAAAACCTCTCAATATAAAAATAAGTTTAGGATCGGTATATTCAAAAAGAAGTATAGATGAAATAAATTTTATAAAAAAAATAACAGATAATACTAACAATACTAACAATAATACCAAACAAGTTCTTGTGATTTTCCCAGATATTATTAGTTTAGAACAATCTTTTTTACAATATAAAAATATTTTTTCAGATATTTGTATATTTCATTCACAAGTAAGTAAAAAAAAACAAATTGAAGCATTTTGGAAAATTAAAACAGGTAATACAAAAATTATTTTTGGAACACAGTATTCTTTGTATATACCATTTTTTAATTTATCTGGAATTATTGTGTATGAATTTGCACATGGAAGCCACTACACAAAGTTTTCACCATTTACACAAACAATGCGTTCGGCAGAAATTGTAGCAAAAAATATGAATATTCCTTTGCTTCAGACTTCGTGTTCAGGAGATATTGTAACGCTTACACGAAATAAAAATTTTGAAATTGTGAAACATAAAAAAATGTATGCATCACAAAAACAAATACATATTGTGGATATGCAATTGGAACATCAGAATAAAAATTTTTCGCCATTGTCGGCATTTGCATTGCAAAAAATAAAAGAAAATCTTCAAAATAATAAAAAAACAATTTTGTATATCAACAGAAAAGGATTGCATCATTATATAAAATGTCCAAATTGTGGAGATGCTCCTGTTTCTCAATATACTGGTAGTAAAATGAATGTGTTTAAAAATGAAAAAAATCAAATTGTATTACGATGTAATACAATGGGATACACACAAAAAATCGAAACATCAGAAATATGTGAAAATTGTAAAGTTCCAATGCAAAAAATAGGATCTGGAACACAAGGGATAGAAGAAATTTTAGAAAATTTAGATGCCAAAATTTTACGAATAGACGGAGATTCTTTTCAAACAAAATCATCGCAAAAACGAATGCGAGAAGACATAAAAACAGCAGATATTATTATCGGAACGCAAATGATGTTGTCACTGGGAAGTGTTCCGCAGTGTTCATTAATTATAGATATTCTATTTGAAAATAATTTACAATTTTTTACATTTACAACAGAAGAAACAGCATGGATTCAAACTCATTTATTAGAAGAAATGTTTGAAAAACCGCAAGAAAATATGCAAAAAAAAATAACACAAGAATATATTATTCAAACATTTCAGCCAAATTTACAAATTATTCAAAATCATGATGATTTTGAAAATTTTTATGCATCAGAGATTTTGTCTCGAAAAATATTACAATATCCACCATTTACAGAATATTTAGAAGTTGAAGTTTCAGCAAAAATAAAGGAAAAATCTGAAGAAAGTATTCAAAAAATTCTTACAATACTACAGAAATATTCATGTAATTTTTTGCCTCCAGAAATTAAATTTATTCCTCATAAACAAAGTTTTTTGTCTTCTCTTATTTTTTTTGCAGAAGAAGAAAAAATAAAAAGTATTATTAACGAGTTTAATAACCTTAAAATAAAATATTTTATGAAAAGATAATGGTGTTCTAATTATTATAGTAAATGTGTAATTTCTCGAATTTCTCCATTTTGAAATTTCTTGCGATTTACACGTATTTCAACAAAATCTTTTGCAGTTTTTCCTTCTAATACAGCTATAAGAAATGACCAAAAATTAGAATGTCCAACAAATAATATAGATTGGTTACTCTTATTATTTTTCAGATATTTTAAATATTTAATAAATTCTAAAATTCGTTTTTCTATATTCTGAATTCCTTCTCCATCTTTGGCATATAATAATTGTTTTGATTTTTCTAAATCTGTTCCAATGAGTGTATTTTTATTTTGCCCTTGAAAAATTCCAAACGAAATTTCTTGAATATCTTCTTTAATTTCTAATGTAATATTTAATTTCTGTGCTACAAACTTTGCAGTTTCTTTTGCTCGTAATAAATGAGATGAAAATATACGATTTATTTTTAGCTTTACAGAATTTTCAGCTAACTCTTGTGCTTGAATTCGTCCAAGATTAGTAAGTTTTGCATCAATTGTACCCGTAAATATATTGCTTATATTTCCCTCACTTTCACCGTGTCTTGCAATAAATATTTTAACTGACATAATGAAGTATTTTTTATAGAATTTTTATAAATTTTTTTATTTAATGATAGGTTATTATACGAGAGTGAAATAATCAAAAATAAATTAATTTTATATGGTATTAAGCATAAATCTGCTATAATTTTTATACTAATTTTAATAGGAATTCTATAGTAGATAATGAGATAATAATTATGATGCATAAAAAAAACTTTACAGATTTAAGAGCTCAATATTCAAAATTTTCTTTTGATGAAATTAATATTATTGAATCTGATAATATTTTACATATTTCTTATATTTATAAAATTCATGTAAATAAAGAAGCTGAAAATTCTGAAAATTTAGAAGATTTAAATTTCACACATTCAATTATTATAAATAAAAAAACTTCAGAAAATTTACCCGCTGAAGATATTTCTGCTGCAATTTTTTATTTAGGAGTTGCAGAAATAGTGAATTATTGGAAAATTTCTTGTGCAAAAATTATTGAAATAAATACAGGATATTTAGATACATATCAAAAAGATTGGTTTAAAAATTTATTTTACAACGGACTGGGAGAGTTTATGTATGTAAATAATATTGTAGTTTCGGAAAAAGATTTTTTTGAATTTCGAAATGCCGATGGGGCACAACTTGCACCGCTTTCAAATATCCTTCTTCCTGAAACTATTTTACTTCCTGTTGGAGGAGGAAAAGATTCTATTGTGAGTTATGAATTATTGAAACCAGAATTTTCTAAAGCACTTACATTGTTTGCGGTAAACCCAATTAAAGCCACACAACGCTTATTTAAAAAAGCAGAAGAATCTGAAGAAAATATTCAAAATATTAAAGTACAGCGTATTTTGGATAAACAAATTATGGATTGTAATAAAAATGGATTTTTAAATGGACATGTTCCGTTCTCTGCTCTTCTTGGTTTCGTTACAGTTTTAACTTCGTTGATACATGGAAAAAAATATATTTTGCTTTCAAATGAATCAAGTGCAAATGAAGAAAATGTAATATTTGAAGGATTAAAAGTAAATCATCAATTTTCAAAAAGTTTAAAATTTGAAGATGATTTTAGAAATTTTATCAATAAATATATTCACCCGTATGTTGAATATATAAGTTTTTTACGTCCGTTATCTGAAATTCAAATTGGAAAAATATTTGCAGAATTTCCAGAAAATTTTCCAATTTTTAAAAGCTGTAATGCAGGAAGTAAAAAAGATATTTGGTGTAATGCATGTCCAAAATGTTTATTTGCATATATTATTTTATTTCCATTTATAGGAAAAGAAAATATGATTAAGATTTTTGGACAAGATTTGTTTGAAAATTCTGATATGAAAGAAATGTTTCACGATTTAGTTGATCAATCTCGAGTAAAACCATTTGAGTGTGTTGGAACATATTCAGAGGTAAATTTAGCATTGAGAATGAGTTTATATCACTATGATGTAGAGAGCATTGAAGATTTTCCAATTTTGTTACAAGAATATATTACGACATATTCAAGTGATGGTTTTGAGGAATTAGATGTTTTAGAAAATTCAGACGAGTTAACAAAAATTGATGAAGAAAATAATAATTTTGATAAAATTCCAAGTGAATTTTTTGATGTGATAAAAAGAGAATTTGAATAATAGAGCGAAAATGGGCGTAATGCATGCATCTATTACAGAAATAATAATTTTAATTTTGTTATGAAATATTCATCTTTTGAAAATCTACTGTTGTATATTTCAAGATATAAGACTTTTGGGATTTTAGGATTTGGGAAAGAAGGGAAGTCTTTTTTAGATTTTTTATTAAAAAATAATAATTTAGAAATAAAAAAAATAATAATTCTTGATAAGAATCTAACACAAGAAAAATTAGATATATATTTAGAAAATAGTGTAGGGAAGAGTGAAAATATAAATTATAAGAAAAATTTTAAAATTATATTATATTCAGGAAAAGATTATTTAGCACATTTATCAGAATCTGAAATTACGGTAAAAGCTCCAGGGGTTTCTTGCTTTCATGAAAATATTTCAGAGAATGATATTACAAAATATAATATTACATCACTTTCAAATTTATTTCTTAATTTTTTTGGACATCAAACAATTGGAATAACTGGAACAAAAGGAAAAAGTACCACTGCGAGTTTGTTGCAATATTTATTTAAATGTTCAGGGAAAAAAACTTTTTTAGTGGGAAATATTGGAAGACCTACTTTTGATATTCTAGAAGAAATTACAGAAGATACTATAATTATTCACGAATTTTCATCTCATCAATTAGAAAAAATAACAGTAGGTCCGCGTATCGCGGTTCTTTTGAATATGTTCCCCGAGCATTTAGATTATTATGAAAATAAAGAAAAATATTTTAATGCAAAGAAAAATATTTTTAAAATAGAAGATTCTAAAAAGAGTAATATTAGTAATATTGATAATATTAATAATATTAATAATATTATTGATTATAATACATATATTTCTATAGAAAATTTTGATTTTATAAAGAATAATGAAAAAGTAGAACACTATAATATGCGTAAAAATAAATATTTTTTTAACAAAGATACAGATAATGTTTCTGAAAAATATCTGGAGAAAATACAAAATATTTCTGTGCATAAAGATACAATTCGTGTTGGGAAAATAATTTCAGATATTTATAATTTATTTGAAACAGAAGAGTTATTTATTAGCCATGTAAATAATTTTATTTCTCTTCCTCATAGATTAGAAATAGTTGATATTCATAAAAATAATAAAAATACTCAAAATAATATATTGTATATAAATGATTCTATTTCAACAATTCCAGAGTCTACTATTGAAGGAATGATTGCCGCTGAAAATTTGGAAAAAATAAAAAATAAAAAGTTTGAAACGATTATTTTAGGAGGGTTCGATAGAGGTGTTTATTTAGAAAAATTAGTAGATTTTGTTTTGCAGTCAGATATAAAAAATATTTTTTTAATAGCACAAACTGGAAAAATTTTAGAAAAAAAGTTTCGAGAACACATGAAAAATAGAAAATCTATCAATAATAAAAATATTATTTATAAAGAAAGATTAGAAGATATAATGCCTTTTGTTATAGAAAATTCTTCTAAAAATTCGATTTGTTTGTTTTCACCAAGTGCATCAAGTTTTGATCAGTATAAAAATTTTGAAGAGCGTGGAAATCATTTTAAATTATTGGCAAAAACCATTGAGAAAAAAATAGATTAAAAATATACTAGAATAAATTTATAAAAAAAATATGACAAAAAAAATAGTAAAAAATAATACAGATAATAAGCTTAATAAATTAGAAGAATTTGAACAGAAAATTTTGGGAATAAAAAAGAAACCGGTAAAAAAAATAAGTATACAATCAAAAATCTTAAAAACATCTAAAACTTCTACTAGAGAGAAGGGAGATAAATTAACACAGAATAAATTTAAGCCAAAACCTGTAAAAACAGAAAAGGTGTTAGAAAAGAAAGCAGAGAAGAAAATAGAGCCTTCTGATTGTGAAAAAAATAAATCTAAAATTAAACCTAAAAAGAAAAAACCACGACGAAAATTAGTATTTACAGTGTGTAATAGCAAAAAATCATGTGGAGAACATTATGGTCCGTATATTTGGGAAAGAGTTTGTAATGAAAATAACGAAGATATAAATATAGAAGAATTTGAAAAAAATGGCATTACCTTTAAAAAAAGTCATGTGTGTCAAGGTCGATGTAAAAAAGCTTCGAATGTTCGGATTGCAGAACCAGCGAAAGATAAAACAACACAATTTTCGTATATGACTCCATTGAAAGCAGTAAAGCTTGCAAAAAGTTTACAAAGTGGTGCGGCTCCAGAAAATATAAAAAAACTCTGATATTTTAATCAGAGTTTTTTTTATAAAATCCAAACATCATATAAAACTTAATTAAGACAAAATCTCTTAATGTTCGAATCCCATCACGAATTCCATTTACTTTTGATCCATCTTGGTCTATCCAAATTACTGGAATTTCTGTAATTCTATAATTTTGTGCTTTTGCAAGCATAAGAAATTCTATATCAAATGCGAACCGTTCAATTTTTTGTTTTTCAAAAATTTTTTTCCCAGCGTCGTTTCTAAATAGTTTAAATCCACATTGTGTATCTGAAATTCCTTCAATTAAAAAGATTTGTGCAATTATATTTACCGTTCGAGAAATAATTATTCTGTAGAGTGGTTGTTTTTTTTCTACCGTACTTCGGTCTTTATATCGAGATCCAATAGCAATTTCTGAAAAAAGCATTGCGTTTCTTAATGCTTGGTATTGATTAAAAGGAGTGGCTCCATCTGCATCGCAAAAAAGAATATACCGCCCTTTGCTTTCTAAAACTCCAGTTTTGACAGCAAATCCTTTTCCTTTATTTTGAGAAAGTTGAATTATTTTATGATCTTTCGACGATAAAACTTGTGTGCAAATATCACTTGTATCATCAGTACTTCCGTCATCTACAACAATAATTTCAAAGTGTATATTTTGTGAAGTAAAGTGAGATATTGCCGATTTAAGTGTTGGTACAATTCGTGAAGATTCGTTATATGCAGGAATAACAATTGATAATTCAAATTCAAAATTTTTCTTTTCGGGAAGAAGTGGTTTTATTACGGTGTCGTCATTGTTCACTTTAAATGTCCAAAAAGAATTTGCCAGAAAATTCCACATAAATACTATTGCAGAGGCAGAAAGTTTTGCAATAATTGGAGAAAAAGATGCGATATTTATTAATGTATAAACACAAACGAGTGTAATAAGAAGTCCAAATCCAGAGACAAATATAAATTTGATAAATTGAGAAATATTCCATGCACTATTTGTTTTTGATTGATTTCCTGAGAATGTCCATGTTTTATTTACCGTAAAACTAAATAGTAGAGCACAAATAAATGCAATAATTACAGATACATTTTCTGAGTACTGAAATCGTACATATAATGTATGAAACATTAACAAGTCGATTAATGTAGTAAGTGTTCCCGTTACAATATAGCGAGAAAGCTGAACCCATCGGTTTGATTTTTCTATATTCACGACGTCTTATTTATATAAAATTTTTTTAATATTGGGCTGAGAATATTGGTCACTTTTTAATACTTTTCCAACAGGACGAGTCGGGTCAATAATTCCGTCGTTTACAATTGGATTTCCATTTTTATCAAGTTTTGACATATTACTTCTTTGAATTTCTTCAAAGACTTCTTCTATTTTATTTTGAAGTCCATGTTTTAAAATGGTTCCACATAAAATATATAATTGGTCACCAAGAGCATCGGCAACTTCTATTAAATCGTTATTTTCACATGCTTCTAAATACTCTTCATTTTCTTCTCGCATAAGTTTATACCGTAAAACAGCAGTGTCTTTATCGACAAGTGTTGGTTCGTATTTATTTTCGATTCCAAATGCATTATGAAATTCTTCTACTGCAGAAATAATTTTTTGAAACGCTAATTGTTTTTGATTCGTCATATTTTAGTCGTATATGTATAGAGTATATTATGAAAACTTTATCATGAAAATTTTATAATTACAAAAAAATACTAGATTAAAGAATAAGAATAAGAACAGAGAGGTAGTATATAAATAGAATATATAGATATAATATCTGTCAAATTAATTTCTTATAGTAACATTTTTTCAATTTCTTGTAATCCAGAAACCAATGCATCGATATCTGAAATATCATTGTAAATCCAAAAACTTGCACGCACAGTTCCTTTTATTTGTAAATGATGATGAAATGGATTTGCACAGTGCATTCCATTTCGCACTGCGATATTTTTTTCTGCAAGCAAAAGAGCAATATCGCTATGATGAATATCTTTGTGATAAAAGCTGAGAAGTGAGCTTCTATTTTTTGTCATTTCTGTTTCTCCAATAATATTAAACTTTGGAAGTTTTTCGGAAAATTGTTCAAGTGCATAGCGTGTTAATACTTCTTCATGTTTTTGAATTTCTAAAAATCCAATTTTTTCTAAATATGTAATCGCAGAATGAAATCCTATAATATTTTCTATACTTGGTGTTCCTGCTTCAAAACGAGCAGGGGAGTCGAGCAATGAATATTCTGTTTCGTGAACATCGTTTACAATTCCGCCACCAACAGAAAATTGTGG
>CAMZKJ010000034.1 GCA_947311245.1 uncultured Candidatus Altimarinota bacterium | reverse complement strand
GAGTTTATAGATTGTAGATTTGTAAGATGGGGAACAGATATATCATTTTCCCTTTTTTTATGGTACAGCGGTTCTGTTAATTTTATGAAATTTTTTGTAAATATTTTATGCGAGGTAGTAACGGCATTTTTTATAGCATTGTGTATGGTCTTTTTATCGATATTATATTCTTGAGAAAATTGTTCTGCGAGATTTTTTGCTTCAAGAATTCTTGTAATTCGTAAAAATAAAAGAGATATAAAACCCTCTTTCGTTCCATATTGTTGAATAATTCCTGTGTTACCAGATATATCACTCATGATATGTATCATTTTTTTTTCAAGAAGTTGCACTGTTGTAATTTCAGTATTTTCGATATTTGTATTATGTGTCTTCTTTTCTGTTGTTGAAAAATCTCCACTTACTAATTGTTGAAACACAGATTTTTCTGTTGCATTTCTTGCTTCTTCTGTAGCTTCTGGTCCTGTGAATTCAGAAAGCATCGAATCATGTAATGTAAGTATAGATTCTCTAGATTTAAGAGAAGTTGTTGGAATATCGGTATTATACAAATTTTCTTCTTTTTTACGTGTTAATAAATCTACAAGATTACTTCTTTTTTCTCGTAGTAATTGTAAGAAATTATTTATAAATTTTTGTCGTTCTGCAGTTTCTTTTTGTAAAATTTTGTTAAAGAGTTCTTTTTTTTCAGGGGGTATATTTTTTTCTTTGGCTTGTTCTTCTGTAATGGGGCGCATTTTCATCATTACTTCTGGTCGTGGGTATTTTTTTTCTTCGTCTGTTCTGTGTTCGAAAAGTTCATTATTTATTTGTTGAATTTTTTTGTTTCTTAATGCTTTTGCTTGCGTATCAAAGTGCGTAAGTCGTGTTTGTACTTCTTTAACATATGTATTCTCTGTTGTTTTAAACGATGTTGCCAGTAAATAATCTATGAATGAGGCATAAATAAGCTCATTCATAAAATCTAAATTTTGTGAAAGGTGTTCGATCTCCTCATCTGATAATTCATGAATATTATTACTATCATTACTGTCATTGCTATCATTAAGATTTATGTCTATATTTTCTTTTTCGAATATTTTCTGAATATTTTCTCGTATAGAATTTTTATAATGTAAAATATTTTTTTGTATAGATGGTTCTAGGTCTGTAGGAATTGTATTATCTACAAGAGTTATGAGTGTGTTTTTAATACCCTGAATATATTGCGTATTGTTTTTTTTAATTTCTTTATTTATTTCAGGTTCTTCTGTTGGTATTTCAGAGTTTTCTTCTTTTTTTGTAATTTGTTCTGGTGGAAATTTATTAATTGAATACTCTCCATTTGGTGCAATGTATACAACTGTAACTAAATTTTCAGCATTACCAATTACTTCTCCTTCTATTACTTCATTGTTTTCAATAAATGTAACAGTATCTCCAACTTCAAATAGATTTATGGAATGCTCAATGGTTTGTGTTGGGTTGAAACCTGTCATATAATTTTTTTATTTTTGTATCAAAACATTATACTCGAAGAATTTTATTTTGTACAAAAAAATAGTTTGTATATATTTAAATATATTGTATAGATAATATCTAGGCTTTGTGATGTAAAAAATCTTTGAAATAATAATGTTTTTTAGTACTCTAGATGTAATATAATACATATTATTATTTTATTTCTTATTTATTATGAGTATTACGTTTATAAAAAAAACTACAGCGGTTGGTGCATTGTCTTCTGTAGTGCTTTTATCAGGGTGTTCAATTCCTTTTATGGCTGAAAAACCTGCTATTCCTGTTGATGTAGCAAAAACGGAATCTGCACAAAATCCAGAAAAACTATTTTTTGATTTTGCAAAAGAAAGTGGGAAAAGTGGATTAGAAAAAATAGGTCTTACTGATTTTGACAAAGAATTGTTAATGAAATCTGAATCTGATGTTTCTATTGCAGGAGATTTTAATATGGAAGGAACTCCGATTGGAGGAGGAACTGGAACATTTGAAATGAATATAGATGCAAAAGCTGATTATTCAGATGTAAAAAATCCTTTATTGTCAGAAGCTGTTTCTGTAAAAGTAGATGCACTTGGTGGGTTATTTAAGCTTGATACATCTGGTGAAATACGAATTGTAGATACTTCAGTTTTTGCTCAAATTGCAAAATTTGATGCTAACTTTCCAGGATTAACGCCTGAAGTAAAAGCAATTATTGAAAAATTTTCTGGGCAATGGTATGGAAATTCTTTTGTAGAATTGAATACAATGGTAGAAAATAATATGGGATTAAAAGGTTTTGATACTCAAAAATTTCTTACTGGTGGAATCTCTCCAATCTTAGACGCAATTGCATTAATTCAAGATATTGGAAATAATCCAAAAAATCATATAACATTTGGGAAATTTGTTGAAGAAAAAGACGGATATTATTTCTTTGAAGTAACTCCTAAAAAAGAAACATATGAAAAATTTGCAAATATTGTAATTAAGCTGCTTGCAAATACTGGAACAGAAGCAGACAAAGAAGTTACAAATGTAATTACTTCGGCTCTTGAAAAATTATCTGTTCAATCTGTTATTATTGGATATACTCCAGAACATCCAGAATATTTTACAATTTCTAAAGTTATAGAAGAAGATGGAACAAATGTATTAGTTGAAAATACTGAAAAAGGAATAACAATTTCTATCGCAAAAACGGAAGGAGATGATGCTGGAGAAGTTGTATTTACAAAAACTTCAGAGGGGAAATTTTCATTAATTGTTGATATTCCAACTGAATACAACGGAGAACGAACAGAAGTACTTTCTGGAACATGTACAGATACAAAACATGAATTTACTCTTTCTGTTCCACTATATGATTCAGAGTTAGGAGAAAGTGCGTTGAAAGAAGTATTAAAAGGTACATTTAAAAAAACTGGAGATACATGGGCAGGGGAACTTACAAGTCCAGAATTTGAAAAGGGAAAACTTGTTATTAGCGATGTAAAAGGAGGTGTATATAATGCACATGCAAAAATATCAGCTATTTACGGTGAAAATACGGTTACAAATATTGTGTTTGATGTGAAATCTAAAAAACCAGAAACTGTTACTCTTGAAACTCCAGAAAATGTTAAATCTTTTGAAACTATTCCAAGTGATATCGAAAAAGAAATGAATGCATTATACAATACTACTGAAACGGCTAAAGATACTAAAGCTACTGAGAAAGTAGAAGTTACAACTGATGATTCATCAGTAATGATAAATAATGGTAATGTTGAAGTAAAAAATGGTGATACTGAAGTAAAAATAGATACTGATGGAGTCGTTATTGATGCAGATGCACAAGGAGGAGCTGATTATTCAGAAATATCTGGAAAACTTGCACGAATGGCAGAACTTATGAACGAAAATCCAACAGGAGATGCGGAAGCAGAATTTCTTGCTATTAAGGCAGAAGTAGACGCATATGCTGCAGAAAATGATATTCCAAATGAAACATTAAAAGAATTACTTTTAAAAGAAATAGTAAAACAAAAATAATTTTCATTTATAAATGAATGTAAAAAGAGCTAAGAAAATTATATTTTCTTGGCTCTTTTGTTTTACAGAATTTTATCTATATTATTATTAATTTTCCTCTTGTAATAGATACTTATTTTCTTTACAGTTTTTATACATTTCTTTTTGTTTTTGGGGTTCTGCATTAATATACGAACGATGTAAGACCTAAAGCATTCAGAAATCTACAGACTTTGCGGTTCTATTGCAGGAACCGAGAAGTCTATTTTTGTATATAATTTTTTCTTAATAAGTCTTTATATAAAGCTAAAATACTGAATCTTTTTCTCTGTATTCATATCTTTTATGCTTTTAAAAGTATGATTTTTGAGGAAATTGGGCTTTATATTTAGATTTTTATCTAATTTTTTCCATGCAATTTTATTCAATTCTTTTTCTGCAAATTCTCCAGAAAATTGTATTTCTGATACTTTCATATTTTTCTCAAAATTAATAATTTTTGCAGAAAAGAAAAATTCTGTCGTTACATCATTTTCTTTTACTTCTTTCTCTGTATTTCCCCATTTAAATTCTTGTAAAAATAATAAATTTTGTACCGAAATTTCTAGACCAAGTTCTTCTCTAATTTCTCGCTTAATACAGGCTTTTAAATCTTCTTTTAAAGAATCTTCTATCTTTCCACCGGGTAAAGCCCAAAAATCACTTTTTCTGTGTTGAACAACTAGTATCTCTTCTTTTTCATTAAAAATTAAGGCTCGCACTGCAATTCTCATATACTTTATATTTTAAATGTTTAAATTTTATATATTATCCAATACTTCCTTCCATTTCTAATTCAATTAAATGGTTTAATTCTACTGAATATTCCATTGGTAGTGTTTTTACGACTTCATCTAAAAATCCATTTACAATCATTCCTTTCGCTTTTTCTTCTGAAATTCCTCGTGTTTCCAGAAAAAATAATACTTCTTCGGATATTTTTCCGGCACTGGCTTCATGTGTAATATTTGCACTTTCGTTTCCAACTGATATTTTTGGAATAGTATCACTCACTGCTTTTCCAAAGAGCAATGCGTCACATTCAATATTTACAATTGCATTTTTTGCATTTGCTTTAATATCTACAATTCCACGATATGTAGATATTCCTGAATCTTTTGAAATGCTTTTTGCAATAATATTGGCTCGGCAATTATCCGCTAAAATAGTAACTTTTGCGCCTGTATCTTGATTTTGATTTTTTGATGCTACGGCAATTCCTAGATAGTCAGATTGTGCATTTTTTCCTACTAAAACCGATGCAGGGTAGAGCATTGTAACGGCAGACCCTAAATTTCCACCAACCCACTGCATTCGTGCACTTTCTCCTACAATTGCTCGTTTCGTGTTTAAGTTATATGTATTTGTAGACCAATTTTCAACAGATGAATATCTGAACTTAGAATTTTTTCCTAAATAAACTTCTACACACCCAGCATGCAAAGAATCTTCGCCATATTTTGGAGCACTGCACCCCTCAATATAATCAGCTTCAGCACCTTCTTCTATAATAATTAAAGTATGTTCAAATTGTCCCATACTTTCCGAATTCATTCTGAAATATGCTTGAAGTGGCTCATCTAAAATAACTCCTTTTGGGACATATAAAAATGTTCCTCCCGAAAAAACGGCTCCATGAAGTGCTGCATATTTATGGTCGGTATTTGGAACACATTTCATAAAGTATTTTTTTACGATTTCTTCATGTTCATGAATTGCGATATCTAAATCTAAAAAAATAATTCCTTTTTTTTGCCATTTTTCTTTTAACGAATGATACACAACTTCACTTTCGTATTGTGTTCCAACTCCTGCAAGAAATGCTTTTTCCGATTCTGGTATTTTTAATTTTTCAAAAGTCGATTTAATTTCTGGATCAACGTCATCCCATGTTTTTGCATTTTTTTTTGTATCTGCGGTGGCATAATATCGAATTCCATCTAAATTCAGTTGTGAAATATCTGGTCCCCATGTTGGATTAGGCATTTCTAAAAAAAGTTTTAACGATGAAAGTCTGTGATCAAGTAACCATTGTGGTTCTTTTTTATCAGCTGATATTTTTCTAATTAATTGTTCATCTAATCCTTTTACAAAATTTTTTACATAATCTTGTGAATTATGAGATTCTAAATCTTCGTTTCGCAATGATGTAAAATTTACTGTTGTCATGTTTTTTTATGAGAAAGTAATAGTATTTAATATAATATAATTTAATATAATATAATTATACTAGCATTATTTCTATGTTTTTTTCTAGATTTTGTGTAATATTTTTATATATAATATATTGTATATTTTTTTAGAAAAACATGGCAAAACAAAAAACAGTAATTAGTTTCGATAAAGTAGATTTTGAATATAAAGATAGTGAAAAAATTATTTTACAAGAAGCTTCTTTTTCTATTTCTCAAGGGCAAAAATTTACACTTATGGGGCAAAATGGTGCAGGGAAAAGTACTATTTTTAAATTGATTACAGGTGAATTAAAAAGACAAGATGGAAAAGTAAATGTTGATCAAGATTCTAGTATTGCGGTACAACGGCAAACTATGGATCCAAAATATAACGATTTGACTGTTCGAGAATTTTTTGAAGCACAGTTTTCATCAGATGAACCAATTTATGATATCGATAGACGAATAGAAAAAGCACTGGAAGCAGTAAATTTTTCTACACCATATGAAAAAATTATTAAAGATTTTTCTGGAGGACAACAGGCAAGACTCCTTTTGGCATCGGCATTAATTCAAGATCCTGATATTTTATTGTTAGATGAGCCAACAAATAATTTAGATGCAGAAGGAATTGGGCATCTTATTGGATTTTTAATGATGTATGAAAAAACAGTTCTTGTAATTTCTCATGATTCAGAATTTTTAAATTTATTTACAGATGGAGTTTTGTATTTAGATGTTCATTCAAAAACTGTACAAAAATATATGGGAGATTATCACTCTGTGGTAGATGAAATTGAAGCACAACGAAAACGAGAAGAAATGAAAAATGCGCGATTATTAAAAGAAATTCAGGCAAAAAAAGAAAAAGCAAATGTGTTTGCACATAAAGGTGGAAAATTAAGAGCTGTAGCAAAACGCATGCGAGAGGTTGCAAGTGATGCAGAAGAGAATATGGTAGAAGTAAGAAAAGAAGATAAAACAATAAAAGACTTTGAAATTCCATTGCAAGAAGGAACATCTGGATTGTTTATGGAAATTACAAAATTACAAATAATGAAAAATCATGAATTATTTGATAAAAAAGTTGCAGTAGAACTTCGAAAAAATGATCATCTATTACTTTCTGGTCCAAATGGGATAGGAAAAACGACACTTTTACGAACACTTTCAAAGGGAACTCAAGACGGAATATTTTTAAATCCAGATGTGAAAATAGGGTATTATACTCAAGATTTTTCAAATTTAGATTTTAACGCAACTGTTCGAGAGACACTTATAGATGCAATTGATGAAGCAACATTTGAAGGAAAAAATATTGAAGAGTTTATGCGAAAAATAGCTTCTGGTTTTTTAATTAACGGAGATATTATTAATTCTAAAGTTGGAGCATTATCAGAGGGACAAAAAGGGCTTGTTGCATTTTGCCGATTGGTGTTAATGAAACCAGGGCTTTTAATTTTAGATGAACCAACAAATCATATAAATTTTAGACATATTCCTGTTATTGCAAAAGCTTTAGATTCATTTAAAGGAGCAATGATTTTAATTTCACATGTAGATGATTTTGTTGCTCAAGTACGAATTGACCAGTATTTAGATTTAGGAAAATAGATTGTATATAATCCTTTAAACTGGGCTCTTGATGCAGAAAATGAAAACTATTAAAAACCTCGATGTCTTCCGTGGAATAGCAGCAATACTTGTATTGCTGTTTCATTTTTATACATTTTATTCAACCGAACTTCTTGGTCTTTCAAATATGTTTTCTGTCTTGAGTATTGGGCATGTTGGGGTCGATTTATTTTTTGTTTTATCTGGATTTTTGATAACTCTTTCGTTATGGAATTCAAAAAGTTTTTCTCATTTTTTTTTGAAAAGAGTAAAAAGAATTGCCCCGCTTGCTCTCGCTACCACTTTTATTTTTTGGGGAATTCAAACAGATTTTTCAGAAATAACACTTTTTAATATTACTGATTTATTTTCTCATATCTTTTTTTTCAATGGGTTTTTTCCACAGTTTTATTCAACTATTAACCCTGTAACATGGAGTATCTCTATAGAAATGGCATTTTATATTGTATTGCCAATGGTTTGGATTATATATGCAAAAAAAAATATGAAAAAGTTTTTTACTCTTTTTTCAGTGTTGGTTTTTCTGAGTTTTTTGTATAGAGCTTTTTTGTTTTATTATTTTCAGGAAAATCCAGAAATAGATTCTCATTTAAAAATAATATATTCAGAGCAATTATGGGGAAGGTTAGATCAATTTTTTATAGGAATTATTTTGGCATATGTGTATACAAAAAATAAGACTCAAGTTATTCAAATAACGAGAAATTTCAAAAATATAGCAATTGTATGTATTTCGAGTATTGTAGTACTTATTTCGAGTTATTTATTTTTTGTATATCAATCGAACTTTAGAGATATTTTGTTGTTACAAGTATTTTTACACACGGCAACAGCACTTGGATTCGCAGGATTATTATATGGTTTTGTTGAAACGAATGATGAAAGTTTTATAAAAAATAATAGTATAACAACGTTGTTATCGTGGTTTGGAGCCATTTCATATGGAATATATATATTCCATTTTGCGGTTATTTCGCTGGTTTATAAAAAATCGGAACTCTTGAGTAGTGTCGGAATTTCAGTTGGATTACAGTTTTTATTAATCAGTCTTATTACGACTGTGTTGTCGTATGTGTCGTACAATTATTTTGAGAAAAGATTTTTGTAATTCCTGCCCATTTGTGCAAACTTTCTAGGTATTCATTTTCTGCATTTGCTCCGTATACAATTCCGCCACCTGCACGCCCATACAATTCATTTTCTGTTTGTTCGAGTGTTCGAATTAAAATATTAAAATCAGCTTGTCCATCTAAGGAAAAATATCCTACTGAACCGCAATAATATCCTCTTTTTCGAATTTCTTCTTGTTCTAAAATTTTTATAGTTTCTTTTTTTGGAGTCCCTGTAATTGTTCCACCGGGAAAAGTTGCTGAAAATACATCAAATGCAGATTTACTTTTGGGTAATGTTGCTTCTATATCTGTTACCAAATGCATAACTGTTGCATATTTTTCTATGCGTGCAAATTCTGTTATTTTCACACTTCCAAATTCTGCAATTTTTCCAAAATCATTTCGTAATAAATCTACAATCATAGAGTGTTCAGCTGTTTCTTTTGCAGAATTTTTTAATTCGTGTTCTAGTTTTTCATCTTGTATTGTGTTGTGTGTTAATTTTCGGGTTCCTGCAATAGGCTGTGTAAACATTTTTCGCTGTTTATTGAGTGAAAATAATCGTTCTGGACTGCATGAAATAATAGATTTTTTATTTTTTTTGTTGCCTTTGTTTTGTTCCCATTCTATAAAACACATCATAGGTGCGGGATTTTTAACAGTGGCTTTTTTAAAAATTTCAAAGGCAGAGACTTCTTGTGGTTTTTCGGCAGTAAATCCTTGCGATAAATTTATTTGAAAACTATTTCCTCGTACAATTTCTTTTTGAATAGTATGAAACGCTTGGAAATATTGTTTTTTTGAAATAATATTTTTAAATTTTATATTTTCTATACGTGTATTATTGTAACTCTCTTGTTTTTCTAATTGTATTATTTTTTTTTCTAGTTTTTGTATTTGCTCTATAATTCTTTGAGAATATTGTTTCCAAAAAATTTCATTATCGAACCAGCCACATATTAAAATTTCTTTTTTTTCATGATCAAATACAAGAAATACATCTGAAAATGCAAAATATGCAGTATTGTTTTGCGTGTTATTTTCTAATGCGTAATCATAGCTAAATGCAGAAATAAGACCTCCACAATATGGAATGTTCAGAGTAAAAGAATGTAAATTATATTCTTTTTGTTTTTTTATAAAATATTTTTCTACATTTTTTATATTGGAAAAATTATTTATTTCAGAGTTTTCTTCTCGTAATTCTCTATGATTATCCAGTGGTAAAAATGAATACTTTCCTCTTTCTGTTCCTGAATATAGTAATTCTTTGCATAAATTTTGTGTATTTAAAAATTCATATACATCAAGAGGAGAAATATACATATTTTTATTTTCTGTGTTTGTTGCAGATCTGAAATAAAATTGTTTTTGCATGTATTTTTATAAGTAAAATATTTTAAAAAGTAACAGTATATGCAGTTTTATCTTTTAAAAAAATATTTATTTTATGATCGGTAATACATTGAATATGCGAAACATCATATGTTGAAATATTAGTAAGAACAGTTTTTTCTTCATATTGTCGAAGGCTGAAATTATGAGCTACATAAACAGATATTTCATTATATTGACTACTCTTGGGATTTTTTCCAATAAAAACGAGTTTTTCGTTTGGAGTAAGACAGAGATATTGTAATTTATCTGAGTTGATTATGTTATTTCCAGTATCCTCAATTGGAATTGCTTGGTTTTCTGGTGTATGACCTCTATCAAATTCTGCCACACTTAAAAAATGAGTATTGTCGTTGATTAAATATGTTCCATCAGATTGAGGAGAAAATGCAGTAATATCGTGCTGTATACTTAAATGTGTAGTTTTGTTTTGCATATCAAATGCAATAACTTTATCTTTTGAAACAATAAATGTATTTCTTCCAATTTCATCAGTTGAAACAAAAATAGGATTTTCGTCTAATAGAGGAAATAATGGAGTTTGTTTATAAAAAAGATAATTTGTATCACCAGAATTTTTATTCTTTGTAATAGAAAAACCTGACACTTGTTTGGAGATTTTAGATTTTTGTAATGGGAAATGTACTCCAGAAAATTCGTGAAATGTTGTGTTTTTAATTGTTGTAATATTGGGTTTTAACTGAATAAATTTTTCAGTATTTTTTTGTAAATGTATATCTACTTGTATAAAATCGGTTGTAAAACCATCTTTTTGAATAAAAATTTTGTGTGTATTAGGGGATAGTTTTATTTCACATTTATTGTTTTCACATGTTGTAAAACTTTCATCTTCTAAATTTGTACTGTCTCCATCTATAATTATTTTTGTATTTTCTTCGTTTATATTAATGGTAAGAGTTCCAAAGTAAAAAAATTCTCGAAAAATAATAAAACTTCCAGAAAGAAGAACAAATCCAATTATTAAAAATGTAGAATATTGTTTCGCAATATCTATTGTATCAAGAATAAAATAGTAAAAATTTGCAATAAGATTTTTTAAAAAATTCATGAACTTCAACTTCGTAAAATAAATATTTTATATTCTATAATAAATATTTAGATTGTATCATATCCGTTTTCGTTTTGGTATATATTTTGATACAGTATTAATAATTATTTATAATTAATTATCAGTTTTTATAACGCTATAATTTATGAAAAAAAAAGATCTTAGTATTAGATGGCACTCACGAGCTGGGCTTGGGGCAATTACTGCGGCAAATGCATTATGTGAAATTATTGGAAAATATACAGAATATCATTCTCAATCGTTTCCAGATTTTGGTTCGGAAAAACGAGGAGCTCCAGTTACAGCATATAATAGATTTTCATCGGAAAAAATTATAGTAACGCATCATGTAGAAAAACCAGAAATTGCATTATTGCTCGATACAACTCTAATAAATCCAACAGAGTTAGATTATTCTGATATTACACGCGGTATTACGGAAGATTTATTGATAAATACAGCACAAGAAAAAACTAAATTTTCAGAAAAATTTTCTGGAAATGTGTGGCATCTCGATGCAACGGATATTTCAAAAAAAATAATTGGGAGAAATATTCCAAATGTCCCAATGCTTGGTGCTTTAATTAAAGTATCAGGATTGACTGATATAGACACATTTGCAATACATTTAACAGAATTTTTGGCAAAAACATTTCCTCAAAAAATTGTAGATGGAAATATTTCAGCCTTACGAAAAGGGTATGAAAATGTTATAAAAGTAAGTAAATAATAAAATATTATGAATTTAACAGAAAATAGTAATACAAATAATCCACTTCAAAATATTACTCTTAAAATGATTTTAGAAGATTTTGAAGATACTCTTGGATTTGAATACTTGGCGGAACATGTAAAAGTTCGATGCTTTATGTTTGATCCTACAATTACATCGGCATTAAAATTTTTAAGAAAAACACCATGGGCGAGAGAAAAAGTTGAAAAATTATGGGTGAAAAATTTTACGGAATAGGTTTATTTATATGTAATAAATATTTATGACAAATGTATGACAAAAGAAATTATTGAAAAAAGTGTAAGTTCTGGAAATGTGAATAGTTTCATTATTATTGGAGTGTTAATGATTATATTAATGCTTCTTATTTTTTGGTTACGAAAAAAACAAAAACAAAATGAACAACGAACCGTTTTTCAAAAAGTTCTAGATGCTGTATTGCTTCCAGTAAACTTTGGAGCCTTATTTTTAGAAAATAGAAAAATTGAGCAACTACCTTTTTATTATCGATGGTTTTTGAAATTTGTAAAATTTACAGCACAAATCCATTATTTTCACTTTTTGCCAAAAGCAATTATCGCTATTGTCGCAGAGTGGGTTGTTTTTTATTTTACGGGTCAAAATGTTTTAACTGCAATTGTATTTTCCTGGAGTGTTTTATTTTTAATTCTCATGTCTATGGTTGAAGGGCAAAATGGAGAAATGAATGAAGATACTATTATTTTTGCAAATAAATTATTTTTGTACACGGTTTCTATGCTAACGGTATTTACTTTACTTTCATATTTTCTCTTTTGGGACAAAGGAATGAGTGATTATTTTATTTCTCCATTTTTTATTTTTATGGGAGAAATGGCACATAAATTAAATGAATTATTATTATTACTGTTTCAGCTGTTTATAGATTCTTCTATGATAGTAAAATCTATAATATTTTTTATTCTTGTATTTTATATTGGAACTTCTATTTATTCGAGTAGTAAGACAAAATAATATAAATATTGAAAATAAAAGCTTTGCAAAATATATTTTTTTAAATTATAATAATTAGAAAATTCTTTTATTTTAACCTAATGTATGGTATTCACACTTCACACTTCACACTTCGAGTGTAGACTTGTATATTTGAATAGTCCAGCATTTGCACCTGCAAATAATGGTTCTAATGCAGAAATAGAAAATGCATTTAATGAAAAAATTCAACTAGAAATTGCAGATGTGCGTTCTGATAGTACTGACAAATATACAGCATTAAAATCTGCAGTTGCTGGAGATACAGAAACGCAAAAAGGTATTACTTTTGATGAATCTGTGAAAATTTTGTCTGATATGCAAAATGATTTTCAATTTAAAAATAGAGGGTGGAGCACTGTTCATACATATACACGATTGCATACATTGGCGTTACAAAAAGTATTATCTGATTTAGTTATTCCTAATTCAAATCCAGAAAAGCATTTTTATGAATTCGGTTCTGAAGCTGGAGCAGATTTAGATGGTATTTATGGAAATATTACAGCAAGAGCGGTACGAACATTTCAAGAAACATATGGATTGAAAGCTGATGGAGATGTGGGAGCAAAGACTTTAGTAAAAATTATGGAAATTACTGAGAAAGTTAAAAATACAGCTGAAGTCAGGAAACAAAATAAAGAAGCAGAGGTTGAGGTTGCGACAGTTAATAAAAATATTGTTGTAGAAGAAACAAAAAAAACAAATTCAGTGGATTTTCGTGTAAATACAGAACAGCAAGAAGTTTTAGAAAATTTAAATGAAGACCAAATTTTGAATAAATTATACAGCTTAAATAAATCGGTTAAAGACCTTCCAAAAGGAGTAAGCAGTATGATTATAGAGAATTTAGATGATTTTAAGCAATCTAGTCCTGAAGAGAAATTATTGTATATTGCAGAAGATTTAGATAAAACAATAGATGCATTAGATATTTCATCGTTCTTTAGTTTTTTTCAATTATTGCGACAACAACAAAAATTACTGAAAAAATTAGAAGGAATTTATAGAGCTCCAAACATCAAATAAAAAAACAATAAATTAAAAAATAAATATTTAAATCATAGTTACTCGAACAGGAAAATCTTGAATTTCTATTTCCCATAATGCTTCGGGCATTCCAAATTCTTCTAAAAAATGTACATCATGTACTTTTGTAATGCTTTTTGCATAAATTGTTGCAGCTCCACCAATGGCATGGAGATATACCGCATTGTTTTTTCGTAATCCAGCAAGAGTTTTGTCTCCCATATTTCCTTTTCCAATCACGGCTTTTACTCCTGTTTTTTCAATAAAATCTGTTTGATAGGGGTCTTCTCGAATTGATGTAGTTGGTCCTGCTGAATGTGCATACCATTCTCCATTTTTATTTTGTTTCATAATTGGCCCACAATGATAAATTGCCGAACCAGAAATATCTATGGGTAACTCTAATGCTTCTTCTACAACTGCGTGATGAAGAGTGTCTCTTCCTGTATAAATTTTTCCAGAAAGTAAGATGATATCTCCCATTTCTAATTTTTTAACATCTTCACTTGTAATTGGAAAATTCAGTTTTTTTGCTTGAGAAAAATCTAAATCTTTCATTTCATTTGTTATGTTTTTATTTTCTGGATTGTTATATTTCTCTGATTTTTGCACTTTTCCAGATTCTAAATTTATTATAATTTCTGCTCGTCGCAACGCCCAGCAATTATATACAACGGTTACAAAGAAACTAGCGGGGAGTCTGTGTGAAGCAGAAACACTGCAAGATAAAATTGTAGATTTTCCGCCAAATCCCATGGGTCCAATATTGAGTTTATTTGCTTCTGTTAAAATTTCATTTTCTAATGTTTCTAAAATTTCATTTGTATTTTTTTCAAACAAAGGAGTAAATAAGTTTTTTTTTGCTTTGTCGTATCCAGTTCCTCGGTCTCCACCAATATGAATTCCTAAAATTCCTGGAGCACACCCTTTTCCTTCTGCGTTTTTTACAATTTGTAATACTGCTTTTTTCACACCTTCAATATCTCGACCAGCTCGTCCAAAATCTGTTTTTGCGGGCAGGGCAAATTGGTCAGAAACATTTTCGCTTCCTCCTCCTTTTAAAATTAATTTTAATTGTATTTCATTTAATTGTAAGTCAAAATTTTTCTCGAATATAATTTTCGGATAATCGTCTCCTAAATTTGTTCCAGAATTTTTTCCGGTTAATGAATCTACTGCATTTGGTCGAAGTAATCCATTTTTTGTTGCCATTTTTACCGCTTTTTTAATTTGTTCAATAATGTATTCTTCGTTAATTCTATTTGCATGAAGCTTTGGATTATATGCAACAAAAAAAGTTGGAAATCCTGTGTCTTGGCACATTGGAACTTTTTCAAATGCGGAAATATCAATATTCTTATTGATAATATCAAGTGAAATATTTGCGGCAATATTGTCTTTTTTTTCTATTTTTCGTGCATTGTGTAATGCGTCTTGAACATCTTTTGGAAGAGTTGTAGAAACATTTTTTATGAGATCTAAAATTTGTGGAAAAATAAACATTATGTGCAGTTATTAAGAAATCTATATATAGGCTGAAATATGCGATAAGTATCGTATCACATGAAAAAAAAGTTTGTAAATTTTGAATATCAAATTTTATAAACTTTTTGTTATACTTATAATACTGTAGTAAGTTATAAAAAAATTTATAAAAAATAATTATGAAAAAAATATTACTCTTAGGAGCACAAGGAATGTTAGGTGCAGAAATTTTTAATATTTCGCTTGAACGAGATGATATTGAAATAGTTCCTTTTTCTCGATTTAATGTTGATTTAACGAAAGAAGAAGAAATAGTGGAAAAAATTGTAACAGTTTTGACTGAAAAAAATATTGATGCAGTTATAAATACATCGGCATATACAATTGTTGATAAATGCGAAGAGGGAAGAGGAGAAGAATTATCTATGGCAATTAATGCGGTTGCTCCAAAATATATAGTGGAAGCGTGTAAAACAGAAAATGTTCCACTGTTTCACTTTTCTACAGATTATGTTTTTTCTGGAGATACAAATCAATCGTTTAATGAAAATGATGATACCGAAAAATTTCCTGCGGTAAATAAATATGGAATGCATAAATTGTTTGGAGAAAAAGAAGTACTAAAATATGACAAAGGATTTGTTTTGCGAACCGCTTGGCTTGCAGGTCCTTATGGTCAAAATTTTGTGAATAAAATGGTGCATTTAATGAAAAATGTTCCAGAATTAAAAATTGTAAAAAATGAATGGGGAAGTCCTTCGTTTACACAAGATGTTGCAGAAAGTGTTATTAAGCTTTCTATTTCAGATGAATTACCAAAAAATAAAATTTTACATGTAGTGAATGAAAGAGGAGAGGAGTATAAAGGAGGGGTTTCGAGAATTGACTTTGTAGAAGAAATTAAAAATTATTTAGGATTTGAAACAAAAATTATTCCAGTTAAAACATTTGAAACCATCGCAAAAAGACCACTATCTACAGCATTGAATAATAATGTAATAGAAAAATTACCAGATTGGAAAGATGGATTACATGTGTTTTTAGCAAAAGAAAAAGAAAAAATTGAAAAAAAACGAAAAGTTGCTCTTAAAAAGCAAAAAGCGGCGGATAAATATAATGCACAACAAGAGCAATTACGAAAAGAACGAGAAGAGGAAGAGCTAAAAGAAGCAGAATTAAAAGCAAAAGGAAAAAAAGCTGAAAAAAATAGTTTAAAAAATAGTTAAAAAATTTATAATAAAAACATGAAGTTTATATTGGGGGTATTGGTTGGAGTCTTAGGAGGAGGATTTATTGGGTATTTTATACCTTTTGATATTGAGGATGGTATGAGAGAGACTTATGAAAATTCTCATTCAGAAGAACTACAAATAGCAGATAAAGAAGTTATGCCAACATTGGTTCCGGCAAATATAAATAATACTTCTAATACTTCTGAAAATTCTATTTTGCAAAAGATATCAGATAAAAAATTTAAAAAAGTGTATTCTTTGCTGAAAAGAAATTATTATCAACCTGAAGATATTACAGATGAAAAAATTGAAGAATGGTTAATTCGTGGTTTATTGTATTCTGTTGAAGATCCATATACAGATTATTTTAATGAAGAACAAAGTGACGAATTTAAAGATGAGATGAAAGGAGATTTCGAAGGAATTGGTGCAGTTTTGGAAAAAAGAAAAAAGCATTTATATATTACGGAAGTTTTAAAAAAACGACCTGCTGCTCAATCCGGATTATTACCAGGTGATGTAATTCTTGAAGTTGATGAAAAAAGTGTAAAAGATGAAACAATTTGGGAAACAATTTTAAGAATTCGTGGAGAAAAAGGAACTGATGTTACTTTGAAAATTGTAAGAAATGGCGAAGTAAAAGATATAGTAATTACTCGGGAAAATATTCATGTTGAAAATGTTACCTTTGAAATGGTTGGAAAAAATTTAGATATTGCATATTTTGATATTTCACAATTTGGAGATACCTTAAATGATGAATTTGCAACTGCATATAAAAAATTCCTCACATATAAATCTGATAAAAAAATATCAGGAATTATATTAGATTTACGATATAATGGTGGGGGATATTTAGATGGAGCTGTAAATTTAGCATCATATTTTTTAGAAACAGATGTTGTTGTTCTAAAAATAGAAACGAATAAAGGTATTGAAAGTATTTTAAAATCTCAAAAATTATCAGTTTTTTCTGGGGTAAAAAAAGATACGACAACACCAATTATTATTCTTGTAAATGGTGGAACTGCTAGTTCTTCTGAAATTTTTACTGGGGCATTGCAAGAACATAAACGAGCAATAGTTCTTGGAGAAAAAACATTTGGGAAAGGAGTCGTTCAACAAATATTTCCTTTAGGGCGCGCGAGTGAAGAATTTGTAAAAATTACTATTGCAAAATGGCTTACTCCAAATGAAAAAAATGTAACGCACGAAAATCCTATTATTCCAGATGAAAGAGTTGAATGGGATAGATCTGAAATGACAGATGAAGAGTTCGCAAAAGAGTATGATCCTCAATTGGAAAAAGCGATAGAAATTTTAGAACAATAAAAATATTTTACCCAAATATACAATGTGTGGAGTTTTTGCAATTTCAAGTTTAGATATAAATGATGCCGGAGAAAGAGTTGTTGATGGATTAAAAAAATTGGAATATAGGGGCTATGATTCATGGGGAGTGGCAACATCGAGCGAAATGATTAAAGAAGTAGGAAAAATTTCAGCTTCAAATGCAACTTTTATCCCTGATACAAAAGCAATAGGACATTCAAGATGGGCAACGCATGGAGGCGTTACACAAGAAAATTCGCATCCACATAGGTATAAAAAAGTGACACTGGTTCATAATGGAATTTTTGAAAACTATCTTTCTGAAAAAAATAGATTGTTGGAAAAAGGAGAAACTTTTTTGTCGGAAACAGATTCGGAAGTCATTGCACATTTAATTCAAGAGCAACTCGATTTATCGCATGATACAAAATCGGCAATTCAAAATGTTGCAAAGGCAATTACTGGACGATTTTCTATTGTTGTAATGATAGAAGGATTAGATGAAATTTTTGTTGCACGGCGAGGTTCTCCTTTAATTATTGGACGAGGAAAAGACGAATACGTAAATACAACATTTATTGCATCTGATATTCCAGCATTTTTAGAATATACGAATATTGTAAATTATATTGATGATGAAGAAATGGCAATTATAAAAAATTCAGATGTAAATTTTTATAATTTATGTTCTGGAGAAAAAATTGAAAAAAGAAATATAGAAGTATCATGGAAAGAAGAAGTTGCCGATAAAGGAAAGTATAATCATTTTATGATTAAAGAAATTTTCGATCAAAAACAATCATTGACATCGGCAGTAAATCATACAGATGAAGAAATTGCAGAATTTATTTCTGCTCTTCAATCTGGGAATGGTGTTTATATGGTTGCATGTGGAACAGCACATAAGGCAAGTATTGCAGCAGAATATTATTTTTCACAAATTGCTGGGCGAAAAATAAATGTGGTTCCAGCATCTGAAATGCCAGCATTTGAGCGATTTATAAATAAAGAAACGGTATTATTTGCAGTATCGCAAAGTGGAGAAACCGCAGATATTCTTGAAATTTTAGATCTTGGAAAAAAACGAGGAGCAAAAATATTATCTATTACGAATGTAGAAAGTTCTTCTATTGCAAGAATTTCGGATAATCATTTGCCAATTCGTGCGGGGAAAGAAAAAGCCGTTGCTTCTACAAAAGCAACAACTTCACAAATGGCTCTTTTGTTATTATTAGCATATGCAGATGATAATAGATTAAATGAAGGGCGGTTACTGCTTCAGGATTTAGCCTCAAATGTAAATGATTTATTAAATCCTCGATATGAAGAGTATATAAAATCGGTAGCAGAAACATTGAATGATTGCAGTAATATTTTTATTATTGGGAGAAATTCACTGTTTCCAATGGCGTTGGAGTCAGCAATAAAAATTATGGAGGTTTCATATATTCATGCACAAGGGTTTGCAGCAGGGGAGATGAAACATGGTCCAATTGCTTTAATTGAGAAAGGAACTCCGTGCATTGTTCTTGGTTGTGATAGCGAAACAATTTCAAATGCTATGGAATTAAAATCGAGAGGTGCAACAATTATTGGAGTTGCACATGTCAATAATGTTTTATTTGATCAATGGCTAAAAATTCCATCTGCGGGGACTGCTATTTCTATTGCATCTGTTTTGCCTATTCAAATTTTGTCATATTATCTTGCAACACTTCGTGGATTAGACCCAGATATGCCACGAAATTTAGCAAAAAGTGTTACTGTAAAATAATTATTAATATAATTTCGTAAGCATACTAAAAAAATAAAAAATCAAGCTTTATTTGTAATATATATATCTAATTAACTAGATATATATATTATTTTTGTGTATAATAATATGATATTTTACACAAAAAATATAAAACATACATATTTACATTGTGGGCAAGGATGTAACAACACTACACTTTTTGGTGAAAAAAGGGTTATTTTTGCGTTGCAAGAGAATAGTAATAAGGAAGATGTTATTGATAATGGGCAATTTATACGCAATTCAGATAGTGGAAAAGAGTCGTATATTGATAGTGAAAATATAGGATGTGATTTAGATGCAGTACGAATTGGAATGAAAAGAGATACCGATAAAAAAATATTAACTTGTCGTCAACATTCAAATTTAGGAGTCTTGCAGTATGAGGTAGAAAATTTACCAGATGAAGAATTTCCAGAATTTCCCAGTGAAACTAAAACTGAAGTTGAAACTGAAAATGTTCAGCAGAGTGAGGCTGTTCATAAAAATGCACATGTTATTGAAAAAAAATATCATGCAGAAAGTGTAAAAGAGTTGTATGAGACATTAGAGAGACTTGGAAATGTTAGAACAGATCTTGAGTATAGATTATTTGTAAATGTCTTATCGGAAGATATTGCACACGGGGAAAAAACAGGAACAAGTTTAGAGAATATTCAAGATACGTGGCTTGGAAATAATGGAGAGAATAGAGGTGTTTTTAACGCACTGCATAATAAAGATGCAGAAGGGGGGGGGCGCATTAAAAATGCAACATTTTTAGAATATAAAAAAGGGTCGAATGCAGAAAAAAATGTATCATCTGAGATTACTGCATTTAATAGGAAATATTCTGTAGAAAATAAAAAATTAAAAGAAGAGGCAAATAACATGCATATAGAATTTTTACAGAATTCACAGTCAATAATTACAGAGGCAAAAAAATTAGAAAGTAGTACAAATTTAAAAAGTGAAATTCCAAACTTTTTTAGATTTTTGAAAACAAATATAAAAATTTCTCCTACTTCACAATTACATATTAAAAATAATCAAAATATACAGATTAAACCTTTTGTAATCGAAAATTCAGAAGAGTTAGTCTCTGAATTAAAAAAAATAAATATTTTATTGAATGATGAAAATATACAAAAAAATTCTGTAAATACTAATGGTAGAGCTTTAAATGATAACGAAAAAGAAGCTATGCGTACATATAGAAGTGTATTAGAAAAAATGTTAGAATCGAAAGACTTAGAGACGAAAAAGGCTTTATTAACAGATATTCAAATAAATAATAATACTGATAATTTAGAGTCTAAAATGCAAACAATTATTGAGAATATTGTATTGAAAAAAAAACAGATTCAAGATTTGACTTTAAAAATTCCTATTGATTCAAATAAAATTGCATTATTAGAGCAAGATATAGAGTACTTGGAAAAAGAAAAAGAAGTATATTCAGAGGTTCAAGATAGTGTTTCACCATTGTATCCGGATTCATCGGTATATGACGATATATTTGAAAATATTTGGAAAGAGGGAAAGATTGTGGGAACAAAGGTAAAAAATATGTCTCGTACTATTGTTGATTTAAAAAATTATCACAAATGGGTGGGAGAAAAGATGTTTGCAGGAGTTTCGGTATCATCAAATCCAGATGTAAATGCCGTGCTTATTTCTAGTGCATATCGTGGAGATATTTCACCAAAATCTTTGCATTCGGCATTGTTACAAATGACGCATAATAATAAAAATATTGCAGAGTTTTATGAAGAGGTCGCAAAGGTTATGTATTCATCTAATGATGCAGAATCTCGAGTAAAATTTCTTTCTTATTTAGAAAAATATCCAGAATTTTCTGCAATTAAAGATACATTAGTTGAGGCTGCAGAATTTTGGAATGATGATGATTTAGCAGGAAATAAAGCGAAATTTGATGCAAATAATCCACTTGTATTAACAGAAGCGAATAGTCGGCAGGCATTTCAAAAAAACTGGGGGTTTAATATCAATCTGGCATATAAGCAGTATAAAAAATTAAATACTCAAAAAATACGACCAAATGAGTTAGATTTGCAAAATTCATTTAAAAAAAATACTCAAGTTCTTGATATGTCATTGTGGATAACAGTGGATGCAGAAACAAAAAAAAGAACAGTGAATGATTCTCCTGAAATGAAGAATTATTTATCTCAGTTATTATTAAACAGTTTGCGAATATCATCTGAAGGGAATATTAAACAGGCTATAGAAAATCTAGATATTACAGATGATAAAAAGAAATTATATACACAGATTATTACAAAAAATTGGAGTGCAGAAAATGCTGATCTTATGGTTTTTGTACAAACTCTAAAATCTGAATTTACAGAAGAGAAAAAGATAGAAGAACAATTTGGCATTAAAGATGCGAAAGGAGCTATGGATGATGTCGTAAAAAATATGAATGATGCTACTGGAGCAATCTCGGAAAGTGTTTCATATATTTGGGATAGGGCAACAAGTGGAGATTTGAAATATGTTGGGCTTGTTGGAGCACTTGCTTATGTAATGATGAAAGATACTTCAGGGAAAAATTCGTCTGGTTTATTATGGTTGTTAAAAAGAGGGTTATGGATTGGTGGTGGTGTTGCTGTTGCAAATTCAGTTGCAGATGATATGTTTGATATTGATGTCTTTGAAAAAGGAAAAGAATTACTAATGGGGGAGAATGAAAAAGTAGAATTAAGCCCATCTGGAATTCCATTATCAGAAATGAAGAAGATTGATGGCGTGAGTGAAGATGTAGATTCAAAAGAATTTAAAAGAGCTGGAATTGCGTTATCAAATGGAAATGTAAAAGAAACATTAGACTGGTATAATCAATGTAAATCTTTAAAAGAAGATAAAAATAGAAAAATAGGTGCAGATCTTTATTCTCTAAATTTACCAAGTGGAATTAAGCATTTACTATCTAATATTTACGCAGATGAAGGTTCTGTTGGAGATGGGCATACGAAAGAAGATGCAGCACAAAAAGTATATAATTTTTTAGAATTATATTTTAAACATATATCATTGCAATTGAATCCAACTGCAGGTGATGGGCTTGGAAATGCATCAACAGGGTATAGATCTATTGCTGATGAATTTTATTATCCTGATGAAGTCGAGAATACAACATATAGTGAATATGGAACAAATACTTTAAAAAAAGGGTATACAATGGCAGATGTTATGCGTGCACGAACTTCAAGAGAATCGATTCATGGACTAAAAAAAGTTATTGATTCTGTGGCAGATGCAACAAGTATTGGTGTCGATAAAACAGGAGATTTGGCAAATGAAGTAATTGCAAGTGTTAGTGATGAAGAGCGGAATACCAAAAAAACTGATGCAAATATTGGGTAATATTAATGAATATTTTGAAACAAAAATATTCATTTGAATAATCAAATTAGTATACAAAAGAGTGTAATAAAATGTATAATAAAGGTAATTTCCCGTCGTAGTGCGAGTTTACGGAACAATTTAAAACTTTCTATTACAACTTACAGGGAACAGATCTTTCTTTAGTACCGTGGTGCTAAGTCGTTCGTTCCATCTTTGGATTACTCTGTTTGTTTTAAATTACAACCGTTCGACTATTGAGGGGATTTTATTTTATCTAAAAAATTTTTGTATAAATATATAGTAATATGGCAATTACATCATCTCTAGACTCAAATCAAAATATAACTAAAAATCCCAAAAATACAAAAAATATAATTACTGAAAAAAAACAACAAATTTCAGAGAAAAAATTTGAAATAGGTCTTCGTCCCGAAAGTTTTTCAGATTTTATAGGTCAAGAAACACTTCTTAATAATTTAAAAGTGTTTATTTCTGGTGCAAAAAAGAGGGGAGAGCCACTTTCTCATATGCTTCTTTCTGGTCCTCCAGGTTTAGGAAAAACAACATTGTCAGGGATTATTGCGCATGAAATGGGTGGGAACTTACGAATTACTTCGGGGCCAGCACTTGAAAAAAGTGGAGATTTAGCAGCACTTCTCACATCTTTAAAAGATAATGATATTTTATTTATAGATGAAATTCATAGATTAAAAAAACCTCTTGAAGAGATGTTATATTCTGCAATGGAAGATTTCGTAATAGATTTAATAGTTGGAAAAGGGGCTGGAGCAAAATCTATGCGACTGTCTTTACCTGCATTTACACTTATTGGGGCGACTACAAAACTTGGAAGTATTGCGGGGCCTTTGCGAGATAGATTTGGAAATATCGCAAAATTTCAATTTTATGAAGAAAGTGAAATGCAGGAAATTGTAGAACGAACAGCAAAAATATTGAAAATAGATATAGCATCAAGTGCAAGTAAAAAAATATCACTTGCGTCTCGGTCTACTCCTCGAATTTCAAATAGAATTGTGCGACAATTAAGAGATTTTGCACATTCTGAAAATCAAGAAATTATAAACGATGATACATGTAAAATAGGATTTGCTGCATTGGGGATCGATAATTTAGGTCTAGATGAACATGATAGAGAATATTTACGGTTAATTGTTGAAACATTTAATAATAATCCTGTTGGGATTTCTACGCTTTGTGCAGCATATTCCGAAGAAAAAGAAACTATTGAAGAAATTATTGAACCATATTTATTACAAAAAGGTTTATTATTGCGAACATCGCAAGGAAGAATTGTAACAGAGGCTGGGAAATTAGTGTTACTGTAATATTAAAAAATCTTGTATTTTTAATTTTTCACAAATTCAAAAATATATTTCATAGAAAATTTATTATTATTAAATTTTTTACAGCAGTTTTTGCACGCAATATATTTTTGTACAAAAACGCTACCCTTTGGAAGGGTGTTGCGTTGAATTTCTGTTTTGCATATTTTAAAGTTTTTACATTTTCCAGTATATTTAAGTTTAGGGCTTATAACTTCATTTCCATAGCATCGACTAGGTTTTTGTCCTAAATATATCATTTGATCTTTCCATTTTTGTCCGTGTCCAGCACTATGACCGGCTAAAGCATGGGCAATTTCGTGAAGAAGTGTTTCGGTAACTTTTTCTTCTGAATTTATTTCTGTAAGATATTTTGAAAGAGATATGGTTTTATTTGTATAATTACACATTCCAAACCTTTTTTTTGCTCGGTCAAATTTAAATTTCCAGCCTTGTTTTTCAAGGTTGTGGAGAAATAATAATTCTTGTGCCAATATTTCTGCATGAAACATGTTCAAACTTGTTGTTGTAAAATTTTTAGAGTTTTTTGAAAGCTAAAATTTCTTTGTTTTTTTAGGAGAAAAAGTTTTTTATATAGGCTGTTTTGTTCTAAATCTAAATCTATATATTTTATATTTAGTTTTTTTTCTGTATTTGTATTGAGTTTTTTGTTTAAAATATTGATTGCAGTTGTAAAATAATATTTGATTGCTATATCAAATATTATTAATTTTTGGTTTATATAGGGATTATTTTTGGTATGTTTCAGTATATTTGAAATATGTGAAATTATTAATTTCTTAAATTTTTTATTTAATAAAAACCATGTTTGATTTGTAGTAAAATTATTATGATTTCCAGAATAAAATAAAATTTTTTGTAATTTTTCACTATTTGTATTCAGTTTTTTATGAATATTGTGTACAAAATTGTCTATATTTATATATTGAATATAGTCTTTATGAAATTTTGTAGTATGAATAGTGTGAATTAATTTTTTGCACAGAGTTGTTTTTCCTGTGCCAATTTTTCCAGATACACATATTATTTTCACTATCGTCGTGGTAAAAATCCATTTTCGCTTCCATATTTCCATACATGTTGATTTACCATTTCGCTTAAAATTGTTTCCACTTGGCTACTGTCTGTAAGTCGTTGAAATTTTGTAAAATTCATTTTATATTTGCGAAGTGTTTGTTCTGCATTTTGTGGGTTGGGTACATTATGAAATATTGTTTTCCCACCAGACATTGTAGCAATTTCTATTTGTCCATAATCAAAAATACTTTGCATTACTCCTTCTGTTGAAATGTTTACTTCTTTCATGTCTTCATATTCGATTCGTGAGGATTCTTTGTCAAATATTCCATGCCATTGGACATGAATAATGGAATAATTGGTAATAAGCATTACATCAAAATACCAATCTATAAAGTGATATAAAATCCAAGAAAGAGAAAGAGTTATCCATGTAATTGCCCACCACCAAGAGTAGTTATACTCTAGGTCATGTGCGTATATTATTATCCAAATAGGGAGAACAACACCAATTATAATCCATGAAAAAATCCGTTTCCAAATTTCTATTGAATGTCTGTGGAATACTTCAAAGAGCTTTTCTCCACTATCGAGATGTTCTTTAAATATGTATTTTTGTAGAAGTAGCATTTAAGTAGATTAAGAAGATGTTTGTATTTGATTTATGTGGGCTTTTAGCAATATCTTTTTCATTTTTTTCATACTCGACACATTGTTAAATGTAATAGCATTTTCTGTTGCTCCAGAATCAATATCGATACTTCCAGAATCGAGCAACAAATTTAGGATTCCATATGTTTTTGGGTGAATTTCTTTAATTGCTACGAGAGGAATTGTTTGTTGGTCCGATCCAAGAAGGTGAGCATCTTGTACTACCACTCGTTTATCAGTTATGTATATTGCATCATAATGAAAATCTATCCAGTTTTTTGCAAAAATTAAAATTGCGATGAGTAGAAGGGCACCGGCTGTAAGAATTGAAAATAATTGTAATGAAAAAATTGCAAGTATAAAAACAGATGCTATTGTAAATATAAAAATAGGAAATAATGAGACAAAAAATATGAGTGCATGCTTGTGAACAATTCCAAGCATTATTTCATTATCTCCTTTTTCAAAATCTCCATGGTGTTGAATATTCTTAATTTGTTTTATCGTTAAATCTCTTTCATTTTTGTAGATAAAAAATAATTTAATCATTCTTATTACTCTAATAGCTATAACAACTATGAATGAAAGATGTATAATATTATAATATTGTAAGAGTAATGGACCGACCGCTAGTAAATCAATAATTCCTGATACAGATATTATATAGAGAAGTCTTTTTTCAGAAGACCATAATCGTAAGAGGTATTCGATTAAAAAAAAGAGAGTGAGTATATATTCTACAGTCTTAAGTGTTGGTTTTATAGAAGAGAATTGATCAAATAAAAATAATGGCGTTATAGAGATAGAAATAATAATGAGTATAGTAATAAATCCATCAAATAAGAGAGAGAGTCTACTATTTTTATAATGTAATGTATTATTGCAAAATTTCCAAAATTTATTATTTTTAAGCATTGTATTAAATATTGTGAAGAATAATATTTTTTATATTTCAGTATACGAGTTTATTGGGTAATAATGCAAATTTTCATTTTAAATTTCAATTATTTTTTTTATATTTACAAAAAAACCTAAAATATTGCTATATTTAGATTTTTTTGTAGAGTGTAATTGTGTAATAATTATTGCAATTATTTTCGAATTCCTAGTTTATCCATTAATTTTGCAGCAGCTTCTGGTTGTTTTTCTTTATAATTTTTTAACAATTTTCGTCGTTTAGAAACCATTTGTAAAAGACCTCGTTTTGAATGTAGATCTTTTTTATTTGTTTTTAAATGTTCTGCTAAATGAAGGATTCGTGCAGTTAAAATTGTTATTTGTACTTCATATGACCCTGTGTCTTTTGCGTGAAGTTGTGCATCTTTTATCAATTGTTTTTTATCCATAATGTGGAGGTTAAATGTCGAGAGGTTTCGTATCTTTATTTATATAAAAATACCAAAAATCCGTATTATATATAGAAGAAAATATTTTAATATATCTGCTTCTCAAAAAATTATTACAAAATACATGTTATTAATCAAGATTGATGTCTTGATTTTTGTATAGAATTAGTATGAATAAAGACTTGGATAAGTCTATAAAATATGATATAATTCTCTGAATGATGCATAAATTATTCAGAAAAGATACGACAAGATACGAAAAAATGAGACTACAAACAAAAAAATATAAATCATGAATTTTATGACAAATACTCAAAGTGTAAAAAAAATAACAACGGCGTTCTTTTTTGTATTTCTATTCTGCTTTGGTTTTATATCGAGTACTTTTGCAAATTCAGAAAATATTACAACACTAGAATTTCAATATTGTGAAAATAATGTATGTACAGATATTAAAAACTCTCGATTAGAAAAAAAATTTGAAGTAGGGGAAAAAATTTCACTGAGAATTGTTATTAAAAATCCAGAAAATGCACCAGTCTTTTCTGTTCAAAGTTGGCTAAAATTTAATTCATCAGTTCTTTCTCTTTCGGGTTTAAATGATGAGGAAAGTGCATTTGACCTTGCGGCTCCTGGAGAGTTTAAGGTTATAAATTCAAAAGGTGAAGTGCGAATTGGAAGAGCCACAACAGGATCTTCTCTTACAGATTCTGAAATTATTGTTGCAGATTTTGATGTTGAAATAAAAAAAAATCCTAATTTAACAACTCTGCAATTTTTAGACTTTAAAAAGGACTCTATCGGTAAAACAGCAGTTGTAACGATTCATGGAAATATTCCTGCAAATATCGTAGAAACACAGCCAAAAAATTTAGTTTTTAAAAATTTAAAATCATCTGCTGTAATGGTGACATCAAAAAATACGCAGGAGGAAAAATCAGTAAATATTGCTATAAATAGTGGTAATAATATGGGGAGTAATAATACTCTACAAAATAGAAATCAAAATGTGGATATTGCAGTAGATAATACTTCAGTACATACTTCGAATTCAGTGAATTCAGTGGAAAATAATGAAGATACAGTTACATTTTTATCACAGCCGACAGGTTTTCGAACACGAACATTTGAGAATGGAGAAATTCAAATGATATGGGAGTTGAATCAGGATCCAAAAGTAAAAGGATATTATTTATATTATTCAACAACCTCTGGAACATATATGCATAGACGAGATATGGGGAAAACGAATACATATACATTTGATAAAAACTTTTTTAAAAAAGATAGAAAAATATTTTTTGCCGTTCAGGCATATTCTGCAAATGGAACAGTTTCAGATTTTTCCAATGAAACATCTGTAATTACAGGAAATGCGGGGAGTTCATCTCATCCATTTTTTGAACAAATTTTCCCTAATGCTGAAAAAATAGGCGAAGATATTGAAAAAAATAAAGCATATTATGCAGATGTAACGCAAAATTCTGTACAAAAAAATACGGTAATTACTGGAAATAGAAATATTCAATCGGGGATAAATATTCAGATAGTATTATTATTGTTAGGAGGTGTAATGATTTTTCTTTCTGGTATGTATGTGATATTTGCAAGAAAAGAAGTGTAAGCAAGAAAAGCAAGAAAAGCAGGACAAGAAAAAAATAGAGCAAAAAAAGTAAATAAAAAAAATAAAAAAAAGTAAAATGATAAATAGACAAGTATTACATTATTCAGGCAAAATGCTATATACTGATGATTTTTGTCATATTTTTACAGCACATAGAAATATTTTTTTTGCGAAAAGAATGTTCGAGCAATATAATAAGCAGGAAGAAAAGAAAAAAAAGGAAGCAGAGGGGGAGGAAAAACTAGCAAAAATAGAGGCAAAGGCATTTGTCGGTGATGAAAAATTATTACAAAAAGAAATAGAAAAATTATTTTCGGAACCTTCTTTTAAGAAAAAGCAAATATTAGAAAAAAGTATTCAAAAGAAAATAGAGCTATTGCGAAAAGCAAAAGTATTGGAAGTAGTATCTCTGAATATTATAAATAGTATAGAAAAAGATAAAATAAAAGATTTTGCGAAAGATGTTTTAGAAAATTCTACGCAAGAAATTGCTAAAAAAAATGATAAAAAAGTTGATTCTCTTCGTTCAAGTATTCATTCTGGTGGTTTATTTTTACCAAATGAGGTAGATGTTATTGCAGAAGTTGGTCTTGAAAATATTATAAGTCGTTTAGATGAAGATGTTGATTTAGCATTATTTTTAAAACTTTTTGCAAAAATTGAAAATTCAGAAGATTTATATAAATCTTTACATGAAGATTTAACAGATATTTTAGCAAATGATGATATTTCCGATAAAAATAAGAGTATTATTTTTGATAAATTTGTAGATTTATATATTGTTGAAGAGCGAATATCAGGAAAAAAAAGAGAAGATATACAGGCAGAAATTATTAGAGATAAAGAGATTGAAGAGTTTGATTATGTGAAAAAATTGTTAAAAGAAATGAAAAAAAATAAAGAATCAATTCAAGAGTTAGTTTTGAAACCGCTTGATGAAGATTCAGATGATTTGCGCGCACGAAATATTGGTTTACAAAAAAAAGAAGCGGAAATGCTGGCGAAGGTTCGAAATTTTTTGGGTGCAGAGGTTGCGAATGGAGCAGAAGAGCGTATGAATGAGCATGCAAAAACCGACTTTGAGCAACGAAGTATTGCATATTTTTCATATATTAATGAAGAAATAAAACCATCTATAGAAGCTATTAAAAAAAGAGAAATTGATATAGCAAAAAAATATGCAGAAAAACAACAAAAAGTATTGCAGTTTTCGTTGAGTCTTATGATTGGGTATTCTCCGAAAGAGAGAGATATAAAGAAAAAAAGAATAGAGGAAGAATTTGGTATATTTTATGAATATTTAGAAGCACTTTCTTTGTCAAAAGTGCAAAATTCATATTTACCGGTATTACATTTTTTAACGCAAGGAGGAAGAACAGCATCTCAAAGAGAGGCAATAAAAAATTTAAATATTCTTACAGAAGAAGATATTTCTATTGTAGAAGGTATAGAATCAAAAAGAAAAATATTTGAAGATTTAGTAGTTGGGCAAAGACTTCAATATTCGGAAGATACGAGTATTATGACTACTATATTGGAATCGTCTGAGTATAAAGAATTGAAAAAAGAAGATCCAAAATGTGTTGGAAAATTATTCGATTTTGTAAAAAGTAAAAATATTCTAACAGATAAGGGAATTGTAGCTATTTGTGGAGAAGAAAATTTAGAATACCGTCCTGAATATTTTATAGCTGCAAATACTTTTTTAGGAGATTGGATTGGAGGAGAGCATAATAAATATATTTTGAATAACCTTGTTTCAGGTGTTGGCGATATTATTATTCCGAAAGATGTATTGTTGCGATATGGAAGAGAGTTTTCAAAAACTGGAAAAGTGTCGGATAATGTTCTTAGATTTTTTACAAAAAATCGTATAGAAAGCGGTATAAGAGATGTTGTGAATTCTGTATACAGAGTTGGAGAAGATGTAGTGGCATATGCGAAAGAGACTGGAAAATTTACAGAAGATGGAATTACTGGAAAATTGAAAGAAACATATACATTTTTTGAAAATACTGCAAAATTAGTAGATCGTAAGATAAAAGCTATTCGTAATGTTGGAATTGTTTTGCATGAAATAATTAATAAATATGATGGAGATGTAAAGAATCTTTATTTTATTGAAATACAAAAAATTTTAAAAGAATTGGAAAACAATTATAAATCTGTGAAAAAAGATGTAGAAAATTATTCGCTTCATTCTGGAAAGTCGGAAACAGAGAAATTTATTTCTTTGAAATTACATGATTTTATAGATGTAAAAAATGCACAAGAAAAAGAGAAACGGTTGGAATTTGTGAATGCTGAAATTAAAAAACTTTCTGTGCAATATAGTGAAGAAAGTGTTAACGATTTAATAGAAAGTATTACGAGTGAATTTGAAAAAGATATGCGCGATAAAACAGGAGGAAAAAATTTGTATGTATTTTTAACTGGAATATCTCCAGATATTTTTACATCTGAAGAATCGTTACTTCCAGAAAAAATATTATTTCAATTTATAGCTGAAAAAAATGGAGTAACAGCTGAGTCTATTTCAGTATTACAAGATTTAATGAAAGTAAAGAATAAATTTGGAGAGTTTTGTATTATTGATGGAGATAAAACAGCGTATTATCCGAAGAAAAATCAAATAGTATTAGAGAAACATATTTTTGAGGAATTGCAGAATTTTGATCACAGTAAGGATTTACATAAATTAAAATATTCTGATGAGAGTAGGTCTTTTCAAGAAAATTTAGGTGATATTTTTCATGAAGTAGGACATAGCATGATTGCAAAAAATGGGCTGATGATTTTGAGATTTACACATCTTTTGAAAGAAAGTTTTGGGAAAGAATATTCTATTTTTTTAGAGAGAGTAAATAAAGTATATGGCGATGAAATATTAGAAAATAATATAGAAGAATTATTGGCTGAAGTGTGTTCATTGTTGCAATTCGATGATAATGCAAAAAATAATTTTATTGAAAAAGACTCTCTTCTTGAGACTGTTTTTTCTCATGTTGATGAATCTAAGTTGCAAAAAATATTTAATCTCTCTTTATATAAAGAACAAGAAAGGGGTGAGGTTGTAAAAAATTTATCAACAGATGGTCGAAATGCTGATGAAAGAACTGCAGAAGAATATTTTAAAGAAGAATCTGAAAAGCAAAAGAAGGAAAAAGAATTAGAAGAGTTAAAAAGAAATAATCCAGATTTTTATACATCAGCAAAAAAACAGGAAAAGCAAGAAGCGTTAAATGTATTGATTTATGGAAATGAAAAAGGGGAATATCGAAAAGAAATGGATGATACTTTATTAGGATATATAGAGCAATTAAAGGATGCGAAGTCTTATATTTCTGGTCCTGCTGGGGCTAACTTAGGAGAGGCAGTAAAAGATTTAGAAAAATCAATGCAGGAGGTAATTCGATATTTTAATGATCCAAGGAAGACATCTACAGAAAATAGAGCGGATATGGTTATAGAATTTACAAAAGATTTGCGGGGGCAGGCAGAAAAATATGCATCGGAATTATCTCGATTTGATGTTGCACCAGGAAATGTATTTTCGAGGGCATGGAAAAATACTCGTTTCTTGAGTGGGGACAATGTTATTGATATAGCAAAGCAATGGTGGAATTATTTTTTGCGACGGCATGCAAGAACGAATAAAGAGAGGGTTGGTGCAGTTGGTGCAGCTATGGCAAGTGGAATAGCTCCTGGTCTTGCAACCGATTTTGGAAAACAGCAAGATGTAGCAAAAAATGCAGAGATTGAAGAATTTCAGGGAGCGTATAAATTATTAGATGATGGAGATCTAATAAATGAATTTTTTAATATAGGGAATGAAGATTCGTTTAAAGCGTATATAGCAGAAATGTCTTCGCGAGGTTTGATGGATTGGGGAAGGCAAGATGATGATGGAAATAGAGTATATGCCAGAAAACTAAATTCGTATGGATCGCATATTCGTTTTTATGAAAATGATTTTTTATATAAAGAAGGAGAGGAGACAGCGTTAAATAATAAGTTTCAAAAAGCATTTTTAGATGTATATGGTGAAAATGATTTATTTTATAATTTTTATTCTGATAATAAGAATGCAATTGATTCTAAGACAAATGATGCTGTTTCTGTAGCCGCAGTTCGTGGAGGTAATCCTCAGCAAATGTTGGAATGGTTATACAAACATGAGCATGGAGAATTTGTGAATCCAAATGTTTATGAAGGATTTATAAAACTTATGATAGGAGATGGAACAACTGATCCTGCAAATTATTTGTATTATTTAATTGCAGGTGTTTATACAGGGCTTTTAGAGGTTTCTGCCTTTCCGCGTTTTTATGGATATTATGGAAATGTATTTCCTCCGTTTAACGGTTTGGCTGGTTACTCAAAAAGTGATGCTCATAATGCAATGGAAGCAGTTATGAAAAATAAAGATGGGAGTTATCGCAATGCATGGGATGGTCCACCAGAAATATGGGGTGGGTGGGTGCATGCAAATATAATGACTCTTCCTTCTACTGTAGCGAGGACGTTTATAAATTTAGGGCAGAAAGGTGCTGGTAAATTTGATCATGATAATGCTGGTTTATTGGCATCGGTTGGAAGAGCAGATACAGCGGGTCAAATGCTGGCACAAGCATCTACTGGAAATTTGGAAACAAAATCGACATTGTTTAATCAGGCTATTTATGGTCAAGTTCAGCATATATTAGGGCTGTCAAATCAAGATTATAATGGAGATAATAATAATTTTGATTTTCAAATTTTGCAAAAAGATATTGCTCGGCAAGCTGGTTTTTTTTCTGCCACAGATGCGCTTATAAATTCTCGTCTCGATTCTTCAAAGTCTAAATTTAAGGCAACTGATGATTTTTTAAAAGATAAGCCTCGTGCGGGAGATGGTTATAGTGGAAGTTTGAAGACTGAGGATTATTTGAAGATGGGAAGAGCAATTTATTCAAATGTGTATACTAAAAAGTTTAAAGACTTGGCTGATACATTTTTATTTGCAGGGAGTTATGATCATGATGCAGATGGTTTTAAGAAAAGATGGGAGGATTTACGAAAGGATACTTATGTGAAAAATTATATTTTTAAGGGAGAATTTGTTCCAGAGTTGAAAACATCGGGAAATATAGATCAACAATATGCTATTATTGTAAATAAAATTTTTAACCATTTTTTTCTCGATCATCCAGATGCAAAAAAAAATGTGTTATCGGTTGTAAACGCGGCTCAAGATATTTATTTTGGAAAAGGTGTTTCTGGAGTTGAAGAGTCTGGGAAATGGGGAGCTGATGCGAGTGTTGTTCCGTATCAATTTGTAGAAAATTACAAAAATAAAAGGGGCTCTCTTATATAATAAATTTTATTGAATATCTCTTTTGACACTTTGAAATATAAGTATTAAGCTTTCTATGATAAAAAATTTATAGAGAAAAAGCTTATCACTTTATTATTTCACACTACACAACATGGCTAAAAAATCAGAAGAAAATAACAAAAACTTAGCATTAGATGCTGCTATATCACAAATTCAAAAATCCTATGGAGAGGGTTCAATTATGAATCTTTCAGATGCGAAAGGAATGAATGTTGAAACAATACCAACGGGTTCTATTGGTCTTGATATTGCATTAGGAGGTGGAATTCCAAAAGGAAGAATTATTGAAGTATATGGTCCAGAAAGTTCGGGGAAAACTACTTTAGCATTGCATATTGCAACAGAATGTCAAAAACAAGGAGGAACAGTTGCGTTTATTGATGCAGAACATGCATTAGATCCAGAATATGCAAAAAAAATTGGTTTAGATTTAGGAAATGTTACAATTTCACAACCAGATTCAGGAGAACAAGGCCTTGAAATTGTAGAAATTTTAACTCGTTCAGGAGCTGTAGATTTAATTATTGTAGATTCTGTTGCAGCATTAACACCAAAAGCAGAAATTGAAGGAATGATGGGAGATTCTCATATGGGGCTTCAGGCAAGGCTTATGTCTCAAGCTCTTCGAAAATTAACATCTGTTGTTTCAAAAACAAATACAACAATCCTTTTTATAAATCAGCTTCGGATGAAAATTGGGGTTATGTTTGGAAATCCAGAAGTAACAACAGGAGGAAATGCACTTAAATTTTATTCATCGGTTCGAATAGAAATTCGACGAGCAAAAAAAATTGAAACAGGAACAGGAGATGACAAAATATGTACAGGAAATGGAGTTAAGGTAAAAGTTGTAAAAAATAAAGTAGCTGCACCATTTAAACAAGCTGAATTTGATATTATGTATAATGAAGGAATTTCCAAAGCAGGAGATTTAGTAAATGTTGCAGTAAAAGAAGGAATTGTAAAAAAAGCTGGAGCCTTTTATTCATATGGTGATATTCGGTTGGGGCAAGGGATTGAAAAAGCAAAACTCTTTTTAAAAGAAAATACAGAAATGTTTGAAGAAATTCAAAATAAAGTGATTGAGTCAACAGGAATTAATATGGTAATGTCCGGTGAAAAAAAATCGGAAAAATAAAAAAAATGTTATAATTGAGTGAGATAGATTAAATTATACGAAAAAGTCTTTGACCTTCGTTTTATTTTAATCTATACTCGTTCAGCTATACGCCGAGATGGCGAAATTGGTAGACGCGCGAGACTCAAAATCTCGTTTCCTTCGGGAAGTGTGGGTTCGATTCCCACTCTCGGCACCAGAAAATTTTATATATATATTTTCTCTTTATGAACGAAACAATACTACAAGTACAGGTTAGAAATACAGAAGAACGAGTAAAAGATATTCGAGCAGAAGGATTGATTCCTGCTGTTGTTTATGGATTTGATCTTGAACCTACTGCAATTCAATTTGATTATCAAACATTTCGAAAAGCATTTCGAATTACAGGAAAATCAACAGTTATGACTTTAGAGTTAAATGGAAAAAAACTTACTACTCTTGTTCATGATGTTCAATACAATCCATTGACTGATGAATTTGATCATGTAGATTTTCTTGCATTAGATGATAATGCTCCAGTTACAACAACAATTCGAATTCGATATGAAGGATTGTCTCCTGCAGAAAAAAATCTTCAATCTGTTATTAGTAAACCATATACTGCGATTGAAGTATCTTGTCTTCCTACATTATTGAAAAAAGATATAGTTATTGACCTTGGGGTATTAAAAAACTTTTTTGATAAAGTTACGGTTGCCGATTTAGAAATTTCATCAGAAGAAGGGATTAAGGTATTAACTTCACCTGATACGGTTCTTGCTCAGGCAAATACTCCAAAAGGAGGAATAAATGCTAATGCAGATACTGAGGACGATGCATAATAAGTTTGTGATAGTATATAAAAACCAGAATAAATACTATTCTGGTTTTTTTTTGTATTTTTTCGTTTGCAAAAAATAGGTATAATATGATATGTTATTCTAGCATTTTTTCGCCAAAGGAAACAAATTTTGTTTATCCTTTCGCGTGAAGGATTTATAATTATTCTTTCATCCATAAAACTATGAGTAAATCACTTGTGCACTACGAATCAATGTTTTTGTTTGCTCCAGAGCTTGCTGAAACAGCTATAATAAAAGAAGTTAAACTTCTTAAAGAAAAAATTTCAAAACTTGCGGAGCAAGAAAACGCTATTACTTTTGAAGATCATTGGGGAAAACGAAAACTAGAATATCCTATTAAAAAACGGGAAACTGGTTATTATGTTGTACTTCAATATAACTTTCCACCTCAAGAAATGAGAGATTTTGATGAAGAACTTCGTCTTGATGCTAATATTCTTAGACATTTAACAATTAAAGTACCTGCAAAAGAAAAACAAGTACTGACATATGAAGAAGTTACTGCAGAATATCAAGACTTTATTGATGAAAAAGTTGCAGGAAAACGAAAAGTTAAGAAAATTTCTAATCGAAAAGAAAGTCTTAATATCAAAAAATAATTCAAAATAATAATTTAAATCTTATAATATGGCAAAACCAAATTCAACAATGGTTGATCGAAAAAAGAAAGATCAATTTATTTCTCGAAAAATTGAAGTAATTGATTATAAAAATTTTCCACTTCTGAAAAGAGTTGGAGTTTCATTCTACGGAAAAATTAAACCTCGGAAATATACTGGTACGCAACTTCAAAACCAAAAACACATGGCAGTTGCAATAAAACGAGCACGATTTATGGGACTTCTTCCGTTTATCAAATAATACGTAATTATTACTTATCTATACAGCTTCTTCTACTAGAGAAGAACATTCTTTAAACTTTATACACTATGGCAAAACAAGGAATACACCCTGAATATACAAAAACTACATTTATTTGTGGTTGTGGAGCAAAACATGTAATTAACTCTACAATGGCAGATGAAGTAAATATTGATTTATGTTCTGAATGTCATCCATTTTATACTGGAAAAACTCGAACTATTGATACAGCTGGTCGAATGGATCGGTTCCGAGCTCGAGAAGCTGCAGCAAAAAAATAATTTAACGTATTTATATAATGATTACACGAAATTTATTATTTGGTACTTTCTTCTTCTCTTTCTATTATTTTGATAGATAGAGAGAGGTTTGTATTACACTCATTTTTATAAATACAATATAAAACTTCTCTATTATTCCTATGTAGCATAGGATAGAGGAGTTTTTTTTATTATATACTTTTTTATCATATATTATGTCTTATCAAATTATTAAGAAACTTCCAACGGTTGAAGAACTTCATTCAAAATTTCCTTTGACTGAACAATTAAGAGAGCAGGTTCAAAATGATATTCAAGATATTCAAAATATCTTGGAAGGAAAAGATTCTCGAAAAATCATGATTATAGGTCCATGCAGTGCATGGCCCTCTGAATCAGTTATTGAATATGCAAAGGCATTACTTCCAATAAAAGAGAAATATTCTCATCTTATTAAATTTGTAATGCGTGTATATATTCAAAAACCACGAACTACAGTTGGTTGGGTTGGTCCTGTGAATCAATCAAATCCATTTGAAGATGCAGATATCGCAAAAGGCTTTGAATATTGCAGAGATATGATGCTGAAGGTGATGGAAATGGGGTATGCTATTGCTGATGAAATTTTATATACACATAAGCGAGGATACTTTACTGATTTATATTCGTGGGTAGCAATTGGTGCACGAAGTACTGAAGACCAAGAACATCGTATCTTTGCTTCGATGCTTGATATTCCTGTAGGAATGAAAAATTCAACAGATGGAAATATTCAAAAAGGTGTTAATTCTGTTATTGCGGCTCAATATCCGCATAACTTTGCAATTGCAGGAAATCAAATTAAAACAGATGGGAATCCATATGCTCATTTAATTTTAAGAGGTGGAAATGGAAAAAGTAATTATGATATTGAATCTTTGATTACTGCGACAACAATACTTGCTGCTAAAAAGGTGGAAAATCCTGCTATTATTGTAGATTTATCACATGATAATTCTATTAATTCACTCACTGGTAAAAAAGATCCACTGCGACAACCTGAAATTTTAGATTCTGTATTAGAAAGCATGAACCAAGAACCAAATTTATATACTGCTATAAAAGGATTTATGGTAGAAAGTTTTATAGAAGATGGAAATCAAAATGTTAATGTATGTACAAGTCTTAATGATGTAAAAAAAGGAGTTTCTATTACAGATGGATGTATAGGAATAGAAAAAACTATTACAATGATTGAGAATTTTGCAAAAAAATTGGATACTAAATAGTAAAAATGAAAAGCAATTATTACAGCATTTAAATATATTTTGTATTTATATCGTATTGCTGTAAAATGTCAGTGATGTCAGTAATATAAGTAATATAATAAAAATTTATGATTAGACTAATAGTTAAAGATAGTGATGGAGAAGAATTATTTAACGATTTAATTGAAGGTGAAATGAATTTTTTGGACGAATGTGCAGAAAATGATGTTGATTTACCTTTTTCTTGTCATGCAGGAGCATGTATGAGTTGTAGTGCAAAAATTATTAAAGGTGCTGAACATGTAGATCAAACACTTGATGGAGAAAAGTATATTGAAACAGATAGTGATGTTTTACTTTCTTGTGTTGCAGGTCCAAAGCAAGAATCTTTAGATGATACAGAGGAACATATTGTAGAGTTAGAAATGCTTATGTAATTTTTTATAGAAGAATATAAAAAAATAGATACAAGTAGATTAAAAGAGGTAAAAAATATATAAAAAAACAGGAGAAATCCTGTTTTTTTGTACTTCTTTTGTGGTGCTAATTTTATAGTGTTAGTATTTAGGCACTCCTTTATTTGCTAAATCATCGGCTTTTTCGTTTCCAGGATGCCCTGCGTGTCCCTTTACCCATTCCCACGAAACAGTATGTCGCTGTAGTGCTTCGTCTAAATTTAACCAGTATTCTTTATTTTTTACTGGTTTTTTTGAGGCTGTTTTCCAGCCATTTTTTTTCCAGTTTGTCATCCATTTTTCAATCCCATTTTTGACATATTGTGAATCGGTAACAATAGTAAGTTCTGTAGGTTTGCTTAAAATATTTAATGCTTCGCTTACTGCTTGCAATTCCATTTGATTATTTGTAGTAAGTGAATTTCCTCCATAAATTTCTTTGGTATGTTCTCCAAAAACGAGATAAGCACCCCATCCTCCTCTTCCTGGGTTCCCTTTGCAGGCACCATCTGTATAAATTCGTAATTTCATGTCTTTCATGTTTTTTTATGTATATATTATTTTTTATATGATTTTAAAATTTCAGATTTTTCTTTTAATATTCCTCCTAAAATAAATGGTGCTAAAAGTAATAATAGGGGAGTTATGGAAATGATTGCTGCTAAAATTGTTACAACAAGTGTTGCAAAAAATCCTTCCCATTTAAAGATGCGTAAAAATAATGAAGCTAAGCTACTTGTACAAAAATATGGAAGAAGTAAGAAAGATAATCCCCATACTGAAATAAGAGTGATACCAAATGGTAGCCCTATAACGCTCAGTAATAATAGGAATGCAAGAAGAGGTGCTCCTATAAACCAAATAAGTCCAAAAATGAATCGTGAGAACGGCGCCGATAAAATATGAGAAACAGACTTTGAAAAATATGTTGGTAGAAAAATATTAAGTAAAAATGAAAATAAAATAATACTCAATAAATATCCTGCAATAAAAAATCTTTTATCTTCTAGTATTGGGTATTGAGAAAGTTCAGATTCTTTTTTCGTAATATTTCCATTTACAATATTTTTAAGTGTTGTATCTGAATAGATACCTTTTATATTTCCAGAATATGTAAGACTTCCTGTTATGTGTGCATTTTTCCCAAATGTAATGTTGGTTGCTGTTAATGAAACAAGTCCAGAAACTGTACTATCAAAAAATATTGTTTCTGCTGTAATTGTAATTCCTTCATTCGCTGTAACATTTATTAATTTTACATTTTTTGCAGTCGCAATAACAGCCCCTCCAATTTTTGAATTACGAATAATAATATTTTTCCCGGCAGAAATTATATCATCACCAACATTTCCATTGATTGTAACATTATGTCCTGCAACACGAATATCATCGTTTATATTTCCATTTACAATAATAGTATGCCCTGCAAGGAGTGCATCTTCTGTTACATCTTTTTCAAGTGTAATATTCATTCCTGCAATAATAGCATCTCCTTCAATTTTGGTATTTACTGTAATTTCTTCTCCGGCAATATATGCATCATCAGAAATATTTTTTTCAATTTTTATTGGCTCTTCTGTTTGTTGGCTGATTATTTCTGGTACTGCGAATGCAGAAGAAATAAAAAAAGCTGATGTTGCGAAGGCTGATAATAATATTTTTTTCATGGGGTTTTTTATTATTTAAAAATTTTTTATATTTTTATTGTACGTGAGATATTTTATTTTTTATAGATATTTTTTATAAGTTTGAAAATAAACTTTTTTTTCTGATATTTACAAAATATTGTTTGATAGGTAACCTTTATTGGGTTGTCCCATTTTGCGGTACTTGTTATTTTATTACATTGTATATGAGTTTGTTTAAATATGAAGAAGAGGGGGGGAAAGATATTAATAATGGTTTAGATAAACAAACTGAAATACCAAATAATTTTAACAATACTCCTTCGCCTTCTGTAGAAGAAAAAGTTATTACTATTAAAATATCAGATTTAGATAAGTATATACAAAATAATAATTTATCTTCTGATAGGGCTACACTTGCAATTATATCTTTGATTTGTGGTTTATTGGCAATATTTTTTGCAGGATTTATTTTTGTTCCAATTGGAATAATTTTTTTAGCTATATCATTTGCAAATGAAGATTCTTATGGTCTTCAAATATTTTCAATTATTTTACTTCTAATCGGAATATCTTCATCTCCATTTTTATTATTTGTATTAGAACGTGTTCTTTCTCGTCTTAATTAACATTTATAGGGTGCTATTTTCAATAAAATCACTCAAAAAGAGAGAATAAAATTTAAATTTTATTCTCTCTTTTTTTAAGAATTAAAAAGT
>CAMZKJ010000033.1 GCA_947311245.1 uncultured Candidatus Altimarinota bacterium | reverse complement strand
TCCAATGACAAATGAGCGACCAATGAATAAAGCCGATTTAGACAAAACAAAAACTGATACAAAAAAAAATAACGATACATTGAAAAAAGCAAATTCTCAAACAAAAGCTGTTTCTAAAAATAGAGCAGAAAAGAAAAAAGCGACACAAAAAAAAGCAACGAAGAAAAAATCGACACCACGAAAAAAAAGATCTTCAAGAAGAAGAAGATAATATAAAAGAGAAGAAAAAGATAAAAGAGATAAGGGGAAACAGAGGAAAATAGAAGGAAGAAGAAGAAATAAAGACGAAAGAAGTAGAATATTATTCTACTTCTTTTATTTCATGTATCAATTTTTTATGATCTAAGAATTTATAAATAGAAGCAATTGCTTCTGAATACATAGTTTTCATAGAGTCATCTGCATAAAATGCAATATGAGGAGTAATTAAAACCTCTTTCATTTGTAATAATTCTGGAAAATCTGAAATATGTTTTTCATTTTCCAGCACATCAAGAACCGCATGAGAAATTTTTTTACTTTTAATTCCTTCAATTAACGCCTTTGTTTCAATCAATCCACCACGAGCCGTATTCACAAGCACAACTCCATCTTTCATTTGCGCGATACTTTCACTATTTATAATATGATAACTATCTTTATTTTCTGGAATATGCAAAGAAATAATATCTGATTTTTCCCAAATTTCTTTCACAGAATCAACATATGTAAAATGCGAAGATAAAGATGCATCTATATCGGGATGACGCGCATATGCAATAACATTCATTAAAAATCCCATAGCCCCAATTCGTGCAACTTTTTTCCCAATTTTTCCAGTTCCAATAATTCCTAATGTTTTTCCTTTTAAAGACATTCCACGCAATCCACTAAATGTAAAATCACATACTTTTGTTTTATCTGATGCTTCTTCTATACATCGAAGAGATGACAAAAGCATTGCAAAAACATGCTCTGCAATTACATGACTTCCATAATCTGGAACATTACATACTGGAATTTTTCTATCGTAACATGCCTGCAAATCAATATGATTATATCCTACTGAACGCGTTACAATCAGTTTTAAATTTGGCATGGCTTCTATTAATTTTTTTGTAATTTGTGAATAAATAAAAACACATAATACTTCTGCATTTTTATATTTTTCAAAATATTCATCTGTTTCATCACAAACAATATCTTCGTTTATAATTCGGTTATCAACCAAAAACTCAGATGGAATTTTTTCTTCATCTTGTTTTTCTACTTCTGCAAAAATTATATTTGTCATATTTATGTTTTTATGTTCAAAATGTACAATACTCTTTCATATAATTATATCATGAATTTTTAATCTATACTACTCAAAAAATATTTAATATTACTGGCATTACTGGTCTATATATCCAAACACTAGAAAAAAAATTAACACAATAAAAAAAGAGATGTAATAATTACATCTCTTTTTTCTTTTTTCTTTCAAAATTTTTTAAAAAAATTCTAAATTATGCTTTTCCAAGAGTCTCTTGACCTGGCTCCCAAGCAATAGGACAAAGTTCTCCACTTTGAGCAGCTTTAAGCGTTCGAAGAATTTCATCTACGTTTCGACCAATTGGTAAGTCATTAACTGTTGATGAATGAATTTTCCCATTTGGATCAATAATAAATGTTCCTCGAAGAGACATTCCATCATCATGTAACACATCGTAAGAAATAGAAATTTCTTTTTGTAGATCTGAAACTAAAGGAAAATTTAACTGACCTAAATCTCCTTCACACCATGCTTTATGAGAATGTTCTGAATCTACAGAAACCCCAATAATTTGTGCATTTGTATCTTCAAATGCTGAAGCTTTAGCAGAAAACTCTTTAATTTCTGTTGGACAAACAAATGTAAAGTCTAACGGATAGAAAAATACAACAGCCCATTTTCCCTTGTTTAACACATCTTCATATAAAGAAGTTGTTGTAAATTCTCCTTTAAAATAAGAATTTGCAGTAAAATCTGGAGCTTTTCCAGACACCCGAGCCATAACATATTGATCTTCAAAGTTCATAATAATTGATTAAATATTAAATATTAAATATTTTTATACAAATAACTCAAAACTGTTATTTGTATAAAAATAATAACAGTTTTTTTGTTTTTAAAATATAGAATTTTATATATGATTATAAAAATACAAGTTCCTATTTAAAAACAAAAAAATTTAGGAGATTATGTATTTATAATTATTAATTACATATCCTATGAACATTATAAGCATTTTCAAGAAACTAAAAAATATTACAAAAAAACAAAGAGCTCTTATTTTTAAAATAATTACAATAAGCTCTGTTATTTTATTTACTACATATAACCATTTTACAGAAAATGAAACCCAAGAGAAATATGATATTTTTAAGACTACAAACACTCAAACAAGCAAAGTTACTGCAACAGAAAACTTAATACAATCAGATAAAAATACCTACCCTGTCTTATATACTTTTGACGGAGACACATATTTCATAAACATAAACGGGAAAAAAGAAAAAATTAGAGTATTAGGAATTGATACTCCAGAAAAAAAAGGAGGATTTCGCCCTGAAGGATGCTTTGGGGATCATGCAAGCGATTACGCAAAAGAAAAATTAAAGAATAAAAAAGTATCTCTCTTAAAACCAAAAGGGTACGACGAAACAGATAAATATGGAAGATTACTACGATATGTATTTCTTGACGGTGAAGATTTTGGAGCACATTTAATTTCGGAAGGATATGCATTTTCATATAAAAAATTTAAACACCCTCGAAGAAGCTATTACAACACCCTAGAAAAAGAAGCACAAAAAAATAAAAAAGGAATGTGGAATCCTAGTAATTGTGATTATTGGGGAGGACTACACTATTAAAGTTCAGGAAATATATATACAAAAAAAGTCTATTTCATTTCTGAAATAGACTTTACTTAAAAATAAAAATGGCGGAACAGAAGAGACTCGAACTCTCGACCCCCTGCGTGACAGGCAGGTGCTCTAACCAACTGAGCTACTGCTCCATTTTATTAGATTTTTTTAAGCTGATAAATTTTATCATATTCATCAGCTTAAAATCAATATTATTTTATGCAATTACCCTACAAGTAAGTTGTTAATTATTTAAAGAATTGTATAACCTTGTTTTTTACATTTTCTGCAACTAACTTATTTAATGGAGACGGAATAATATTTTCTTCATTTGGATCTACAACTGTCTCTGCAATTGCATCGGCAACAATCATAAAAATCTCAGGAGTAATTGTCCGAGCCTGCACCGCAAATAACCCCGCAAATAACCCAGGAAAAGCAACAACATTATTTACCTGATTTGCAAAATCACTTCGACCTGTAGCAACAATTCTTGCACCTCCAGCCTTTGCTTCATCAGGAAAAATTTCAGGAGTAGGATTCGCCATAGCAAACACAATAGCATCTGTATTCATTTTTTCAATATCCGTTCTATCTATAATACCAGACTTTGAAACTCCAATAAAAATATCTGCATCATTCATAGCACTATGAATATCTCCCTTTTCATCAAGCGTAAATTCTGACAATACCTCTTTTTTTGCCGAATTTAAATCCTCTCGATGTGAACCAATAATCCCCTTTGAATCTGTCATTACAATATTTTTACCCCCCGCTGTCATAATTAATTTTGCAATTGCAATTCCTGCAGCTCCTGCACCAGAAATAACAATTTTAACATCTTCAATTTTTTTACCCACAACTTTTAATGCATTTTTCATTGCCGCCACTACAACAATCGCTGTTCCATGTTGATCATCATGAAAAATAGGAATATTCAGCTTTTCTTTTAATTTCGCCTCAATTTCAAAACATCGTGGAGCTGAAATATCTTCAAGATTAATACCTCCAAAACTAGGAGCCATTCGGACAACAGTTTCCACAATTTCATCTACATCTTGAGTATCTAAACAAATAGGCAATGCATCAACCCCCCCAAACTCTTTAAACAATAAACACTTTCCTTCCATAACAGGCATTGCAGCCTCTGGACCAATATTTCCAAGCCCCAAAACAGCAGAACCGTCAGAAACAACCGCAACTGTTCGCCCTCTCCATGTTAAATCGAAACTTCGCTCTTTATCTTTTGCTATAATTCGACATGGCTCTGCCACTCCTGGAGTATACACAGTTGATAAATCATCAAGTGTTTCAATAGGCGTAACAGATTTTATTTCCATTTTTCCTTGATATCTTGCATGCAATGCTACAGATAGTTCTGAATAATTTTTCGACATTTTTTTCTCTAAAAATATTATATATTTAAAAAACTTGTAAAATTCTATAATTCTATAAGTCTATAATTCTACAACTCTCTTACCTTAATTGTCCCTTCTATTTCTTTCAATTCTTTAAATATTTGACTTACCTCAACAGCAGAACCATCTAAACAAACATCAAGAACACAGTACCCGACAGAACCACTTGTTTGAAGAAATTGACCCGCAATATTTATATTATTATCTGCAAAAATTTTATTTATTTTCCGCATTACCCCCGGAACATTATTATGAATATGGTTAATTCGTGTATGTTCAGATTTTTTTGGAACATTTAACTCTGGCATATTTACTGCCCCATCGGTTGTCCCAACTTCTGCAAAAGATACCAATTTTTTTGCAACACTAATTCCAATATCTGTTTGCGCCTCAGTAGTACTCCCCCCAATATGTGGAGTCAATAATACATTCTCATGTGCTGTCATCTTTGAAACAAACTCCTCTTTATTTGAAGCGGGTTCTTCAGGAAATACATCTAATGCAGCTCCGCAAATTTTTCCAGAAGTTAACGCCTCGTCTAATGCATCGATATCTACAATAGACCCTCGCGCATAATTTATTAGAAATGCACCATCTTTCATTTGTGCAATAGCTTCCTTATTTATCAAATTTCTTGTTTGTGGAATATCTGGAACATGTAAAGAAATTACATCTGCAACAGAAAGTAAATCTTTCAAACTTTTACACGAAATTGCATTTCCAATTCTTAATTTATCTATAGGATCATAATAATACACATTCATTCCCAGCCCACTGGCAAGCACTCCTGCCTGAATTCCTATATTCCCATAGCCAACAAGCCCAATATTTTTTCCACGAACTTCATATGAATTTTTTGCAGATTTACACCATTCTCCATTATGCATCTTTATATTTTTTTCACCCAATCCTCTAAAAAGAGAAATAGTTGCACCAATAACAAGTTCTGCAACACTTCGAGTATTTGAAAATGGAGCATTAAAAACTGTAACCCCCATTTCTTTTGCAGCGTTTAAATCTACTTGATTTGTACCAATACAAAAACACCCAACAGTAACCAAGTTTGAAGCACTTTCTAATACTTTTCGTGTAACCTTTGTCTTCGATCGAATACCTAAAATAGTAACTTTTTTTTCTTGCAATTTTTTAATAAGCTCATCTTCTTGTAAAGCATAAGTAATATATTCAATATTTTGTTTCCCATATTCTTTTTCAAAAATACGAACAGCTTCCTGACTCACTCCTTCTAATAATAACACTTGAACATTTGTATTTGGGCTATTTTGACTCATTGAAGCTATGTAAAAAAATAAAATTAATAAATTAATTACAAAAAGCTTACTAAAAATTTAAATATTTCTCAAATTTTAATAAAAATAAAAAGAATCTGTAAAAATAAATTTTACAGATTCTTTTCCATTACCCCATACTTAAAAAAATATTATGCTTTTTTTTCTGCAGGTTTTTCAGTTTTCTCTTCTTTTTCAGCTTTTCGAGCTTCTTTTGCTGCTTGTCGTTCTTTTGCAGCTGCTTCAACTTCCTCTGGAGTTTTAAATGTAATTCGTAAAGAATGATCTTTTTGATTTACATCTAGGATAGTTACAGTAACTTCCTCCCCTTCAACAAGTTTTTCTTTTTCTCCTTCAACCATTTGAGTTCTATGCACAAGTCCAGTTACATTATCAGCTAAGTTAACAAAAACTCCAAAGTCTACAACCTTACTTACAACCCCTGTTGCAGTAGATCCTTTTTTAAAGTCTTTAACCGCATCAATCCAAGGATCTTGAGTTAATCGTTTCACAGAAAGAGAGATTTTTTCTCCATCAATCCCAATAAGCATAGCTTCAACATCTTGTCCCACTTTAAGAATTTCTCCTGGAGTTTTAATATGTCCCCAAGAAATTTCTGAAATATGAACTAAACCTTCTAGAGATCCAAATGTCATAAACGCTCCAAATTTAACAAGACCGTGAATAGTTCCTTTTACAGTAGAACCAAGTTTTAAATCTTTCAACTCTTGTGCCCGAGCTTTATGCATTGCTTCTCGTTCAGAAACAACAAGCTTTCGAGATTCTTCATTAATCGTAATTACACATACTGTAAATTTTTGACCAATAAAAGACTGAAGGTGATCTAAAATTGCAGTAGCATTTGCTCCATCTACCCGAGGGTAATGTGCTGGTGCCAATTGAGACACTGGAAGAAAGGCTTTTACACCCATTGCATCAACCATCAATCCCCCTTTATTTGCTTCTTTTGCAACAACTTCAATTGTTTCTTTTGTTTCCTTCATTTCTAGGAATGTATCCCATGCTCGCATTTGAGCAGCTTTTCGAAATGATAAAACAACCATTCCTTCTTCGTTTTCATCTTCTAAAATAAAAACTGTAACTTCTGAACCAACCTCAAGCCCTTTAACTGTGTTAAATGCATCAATTAATTCTTTTCCAGAAACAACCCCTGTAGTAGTTCCCCCAAGATCAACAAGAACTTTTCCTCGTGAAATTGCAACAACTCGCCCAGGAACAACATTTCCTGGAACCAATGCGATTGACTTTGGACCATTCGCTAGAATCTCTTCAAGCATGCTATCTTTTTCGTGTAAAACTGTCGTACTATTATTTGCCATAAGCGTGTAAATGTGGTTCTAAAAATATAATAAACTTTTATACAGAGCAATGTTTCATGACCACAAAAAAACATGATGATATAAAAATCTAAACAAACATACCAAAAAAGACAAAAACAAGCAATATTTTTTACAGAAAAATAAAAATATCTGCTACACTTGCCTTACTATAATTTAAAATACTCAACTATGCCAAAAGCATATAACCCTAACGACATATATTTTAGAAAAGCAAAAGAACGAGGATTACGAGCCAGAAGTGCCTTTAAACTCGAAGAAATTATTCAACGACACCCCACATTAATTCGAAAAAAATCAAATATTGTAGACCTTGGAGCATGTCCAGGAAGTTTTTTACAAATTCTTGCCGAAAATAATCCTGGAGGGAAAATTTGCGGAGTTGATTTACAAGAAATTAAAAAATTTCCACGAAATTTCCCAGCTCAATTAAAATTAATTCAAGGAGATATTTTCGAAGAAGACACTGCTCAACAAATTTTAAAATTTTTCGATGGAAAAAAAGCTGATTTCATAACCTCAGATATGGCACCAAGAACCTCTGGAATTAAATCTGTAGACCAATACAGAAGTATAGAATTAAACCAACGAGTTCTAGAAATTTGCGATAAACAATTAAAATACAATGGAAACTTAGTTTCTAAAATTTTTAAAGGAGAAGATTTTGAAGAATTTTGGATAAACGAGTTTCGAGAGTGCTTTGAAAAAACAAAAACATTTAAACCAAAAGCATGCCGAGACCGAAGTTTTGAAATGTTTCTTATTGGGATTGGATGGAAAGGCGAACGAAAAAAAACAGAAGAAAGCGGAATACTAGAAGAAATGACAGAAGAAGATTACTTGCGAGAAATGGGAAGACTTTAAAATTAATAAAGAACCCATACAATACAAGTTTTATAATTTTAGGATTGAGATTATTACTCCCTTTTTGATAGTATAAAATAGCTGATATATATGCATAATTTACTTATAAAAACATGTCTACAAATAATGCCATAAATGATATTTTGATTTTTGGAATGCAAGGAGCAGGAAAAGGAACTCAAGGAGAAATCTTAGCCAAAAAATTTGATTTAGTAATTTTTGAAACAGGTGGAGCATTACGAAAAATTAGAGAAGAAAATTCTGAACTTGGGAAAACAGTAAAAAATATTATGGACAAAGGAGATTTAGTGACAAATGAAATAGTCATGAATATAATTGAAGATTTTCTTGAAAAAAACGAAGGAAAACGAATCTTATTTGATGGGATCCCACGAATGATGGAGCAAAAAATCACATTTGATACACTACTAGAAAAACACGGAAGAACATTGCAAGGAATTTTCCTAACATTAGACGAACCAGAAGCCATCTCTAGAATGCTAGAAAGAGGGCGAAAAGATGATACAGAAGAAGTAATAAGAAGAAGACTCGATAACTACAACACAGAAACCCTTCCTGTTATTCAAGCATATATTAAGGCTGGAATAATTACAGAAATAGAAGGAAAAGGAGATATAGACACAATTGCAAAAAACATTGAAAAAGCCTTAATTTAATAAAAACAACTAAAACATATGTCAAAAAAAAAATTTACAACAGTTAAAACACCAGAGGAAATTAAAATAATGAAAAAAGGTGGAAGAATTTTATACAAAATTCTTCATGAAATTGGTGCAAATTCACATGAAGGAGTAACTCCAAAAGAGTTAGATAAAATGGCTCATGGATTATGCCAAAAATATAATGTTAAACCTGCATTTTTTGGATTATACGATTTTCCTGGAGCTTTTTGCTCAAGTGTCAATGATATGGCAGTTCATGGAATTCCAGATGACACCCCCCTACAAAACAATGATATTTTTACCGTAGACTTTGGAGTAGAACTCGATGGATTTATGACTGATTCTGCGTATAGTTTTGTAATTGGAGGAAAAGCACCAAAGAAAACCAAAAAATTTCTTGCAACAATAGAAGAAGCATTAGCAGAGGCCATAAATATTTGCAAAGATGGAGTTCGAGTTGGAGATATTGGAGCCGTAATTGAAAGAGTAGTAGAAGGAAAAGGTGGTTATGGAATAGTCGAAGACCTCGGAGGACACGGAATTGGAACAGAAGTACATGAAGACCCACATATTTATAACTATGGAAACTTTGGAACAGGGGAAATATTAAGAGAAGGAATGACAATTGCCATTGAGCCAATTGCAAACATGGGATCTGGAGATATAATAACTGATGATGACGGATGGGGAATCCGTTCAGCCGACGGAACTCTCTCTGGTCAATTTGAACACACTGTAATGATTGGAAAATCAAAAGGTGAAATTATAACAAAATAAATTGTTTTTTTATAAAACTATTATCAAAAATAATATTTTATATATCGGTAGATTTCAACCTTTCCATAAAGGTCATGCTGATGCAATCCTGCAAATATTAGAAGATATTAAACATAATAATGTATCTGATGATAGTATTCAAAAATATAATATTTTCATAGGAATCGGAAGTGCAGAAACAAATTTTACAGAAAGCAACCCCCTTACCAGTGGCGAACGATTTGAGATTATAAATGAGGCATGTTCAGAAATTTTAGCAACCTTCTTAGAAAATAATACATCTATAAATACTACAGATATTACATTTCATATTGTGCCAATTCGTAATATTAATCATTACGCATTGTGGCCACAACATGTACAACAATACTTACCAGAAATAGATACTTTATACTCTGGCTCTCCACTTGTTATACAACTATGGGAAAATAGCTTTCTGCACAAAAAAACAGTACAAATAAAAAAAAGGATAGATATTAGCGGTACAAAAATTAGAAATCTATTACTCCCCTCAGAAACTATCCCAACAATCACACTTCAAAAAAAATTAGAAAAATACTGTCTTCCCTCAACAATTTCTCTTTTACAGAAGTTTAAATTGCCCAATCGATTGAACAATATGAAAACATATTAGAATAAAATTCAAGCTGTTAAATCAAATATTCTAGAATTTATCTTGAGATTTTGGTAAAATTAATATAGAATACATAGATGCACCGCATGCAAAAGAAAAGCCTAAAAAATAATACATCTACAAATTAAAATAATTTCACAACACTAATGCGAAATAATAACTTACAAAATCGGAAAGTTGATAATAATAAAAAATTATCACGACTCATTGCAAATAAACTGGAAAAAAGTGAACATGCAAAAGTTTTAGGAAATCATGAAAAAGCATTAAGAATTGCTCGATCAATCTTAATACAAGACCCAAGTTGCATAGAAGCAACAGAAGAAGTTATAGACAACTTATTATCATTACAAGATTTTGCAGAAGCAGAAAAAGTTGCGAATTTTGTATTATTACAAAACAAAGAAAGTTATATCGCCAACTATGCGCTTGGATTTATCTATCTTACGGATAATTTAAACGACTTAGCTCTTACATACCTGCAAAAAGCAAATGAACTCTCTCCAAATAATCCAGAAATTTTACGATGCCTAGGATGGGCAACTTTCCATGTAACAAATAAATTAAAAGGACTCGTAACTCTGGAAAGAGCATTAAATTTACGATCTGACGATCCTTTAATTTTATGCGATTTAGGGGTTTGCCTCTTACAAGAACAAATTTTTAATAAAGCAATAAATTTATTCGAACAAGCTCTCGAAATAGATAGCACAAATGAGAGAGCTCAAGACTGCTTACAAGCAGCACGATCATTAGAAAAAAAACTATCTAATAAAATATAGTGATAAAAAAAGGTATAATTTTAGCAGGAGGGACTGGATCTCGCCTTGCCCCAATGACAAAAGTAACAAATAAACATTTGCTACCGGTTTATAATAAACCAATGATTTACTACCCTATCGATACATTAAAAAAATCGGGAATTACCGAACTTTTAATTATTACAGGAACAGAAAGTGCAGGAGATTTTATGAAACTACTCGGATCAGGAAAAGAATTAGGGGTACATATTACATTTCGAGTTCAAGAAGGAAACGCAGGAATTGCAGATGCATTAAAATTGGCAGAAAATTTTGTTGGAGATGAAAATTTTGTTGTTATTTTAGGTGATAATATTTATGAAAACAGTTTTGAAGAAGTTGTTCAAAATTTCACAACAGGTGCACATATTTTCTTGAAAGAAGTTTTTTACGCAGATAGATTTGGAGTTGCGACTCTCAATCAGAAAAATCAAGTAATGAAAATTGTAGAAAAACCAAAAAATCCAGAAACAAATTTTGCTGTAACGGGCTTATACATATACGATTCTTCTGTATTTGAGAAATTGAAAAAACTCAATATTTCAGAAAGAGGAGAATATGAAATTACAGATGTAAACCAAGCATATATCAATGAAAAAAAAATGACTGCATCTTTTTTAGACAAAGGATGGAACGATGCGGGGACACATGAAAGTTTATTTGATGCAAGTAAACTTGCAAGAGACATGATTTTAAAGAGAGAAAAAATTAACAAATAATTATAATTATTGTGAGCAAAATAAATATTGAAAAAATCACAATTGGAATTATTTTATATAAAAATACAAAATATTTAGAACCATGCATAACTTCTTTGCTTAACCAAAGCCATGAAAATTTTGAATTATTATTAAGAGATCAAGATGAAAATCATTTTGAAGCTCTGCAATATTTAGAAAAAAATCACCCAGAAATACTAAAAGACCCACGAGTTAAAATATTTTCTGATAAAAATTTATGGCATTCTGGTGGGCACAATGCATTATTTTCGGAAATGGCTAAAGATTCTGATGCGTATTTATGCGCAAGTAATGATATGATATATGAATTGGATTGCATTGAAAAATTAATCGAAAATTTAAATAAAAATTTAAAATATTCCGTTGCTGTTCCAAAACTAAAACGATGGGATTTTGAACATTATAATAATAAAAATAAAAACTTTGGGAAAACAAATTTTATAGATTCATGTGGAATAGGACTCTTCGAAAATCATCATTTTTTTGACATTGGACAAGCAGAAAACGACACTGGACAATATAATAATACCAAAGAAGTTTTTGGAGGATCTGGAGCATTATTTCTTGCACGAAAATCAGCATTAGAAAAAGTAGATTTTTTTGATGAAAATCTACACTATAAAAATGATATTGATTTAGCTTATCGTTTACAATGGGCTGGAGAAAAAACATGCTTCGTTTCGTCTGCAATTGCATTTCATGATAGACAAATATGCAATTCATTAGAAAGCTCTGGAAATATGGGATTAATTCAAAAAATTGTAAAAAACAATAATAAGCCATTGTGGGTAAAAGAGTCTTCATTTTTTGGACATTTAATTTTATTGTATAAAAATGTATATGGAAATAATTTTCCTTTTTCTGTACAATGTAAAATTTTCTGGTATATGTTTAGAGCCACAGGATTTTTGTTAATAACAGAGCCAAAAGTGTTGCTTCAATATGTAAAGTTTTTTAGGCTTATTTTTTCTGGAAATCTGCGGAAAAAGAAACAACAAATAAACGCTATAAAAAAAATATCGGTTATTCACATTTTAAAATTTTGTAAAAGATAAGAATATTAAAAAATATTATGAATATAGGAGTTGTAATTTTAGACTTTCTAAAGGCAAAAAAAGTAATACAAAATGTTCAAAGTATTCTTAATCAGAATATATCAGACAATATTACATTATATATTTCGGTTGTAGACAACTCTTGCAATACACAAAATGCTCAAATTCTACAATCAGAATTAGAGCCTTTTATGAAAAATAAGACTCGACATACTCTCATTCTAGATATAACAGAAAAAAACATTGGATACACAAAAGGAAATAACAGAGGAGTAAAAAACATAGAAAAAAAGATACAAGAACAACAGACAGAAAAACTTGATTATTTATTCATTATAAACCCAGATATAGAAACGAAAGATAAAAATGTATTTCAGAAAATGATTACATACTTAGAAAATAATGAAAAAATTGGAATTATTGGACCACGACAAGTGCATGAAAATGGTGACTATGCAATGAATGTAAGGCAATTTCCAAATCTATTTATACAAATTTTTAGAAGGTTATGGCTACGATATTTACCATTTATTAAACAGGCGGTAGAAAGAGATGAAATGCAAAAAATGAATACAGCACATATTCAAGATGTTGATTGGCTACAATCTTCGTTTATTTGTATACGAAAAAACATATGGAACAAAATAGAAGGATTTAATGAAGAATATTTTTTGTTCATGGCAGATAGTGAAATCTGCTTAGAAACATGGAAATTGGGATACCGTGTTCAATTTTTTCCTGAAGCAGAAGTTTATGCAGATGGCATTCGGTGTTCTGGTGGTGGATTTATACAGTTATTTAAAAGCTGGGTATTACGACAGCATGTAAAAGATGCGTGGAAATATTTTTGCAAACATTTATTTGAGAAAAATGTAAGAAAATAAAAGAATAGTGTAGTATAAAAAAGTATTACACTTTTTTTATACAATTTTTTTTTCATGAAAACTTTTTCTTCACTTTTTTCATTGTCTTCACTTTTTTTTACTTCTTTACTTTTTTTTACTTCTTTACTTTTTACTTCTTCAATCTTTCTTTCTGGATGTTTTACTCCAGTTCTTATAGAACCAGAAAAAATACAGATAACAAAACAAGAAGAGAACGCCATACAAACGCAAAAAATTACAAATTATAAAAATTATATTCCTGCAAAAATTTTAGATAAAAGTTTTTATGAAAAAGCTTTTTCTGTAGCAAAGAAAAAATTTGAACCAAAAAATAGTAAAAAACTACAGACAAATTTACTTATTGTAAATCATCATTTACTTGTTCCTCATTTTATTGCCGATACATTAACTCAAATTTCAGATAGGCAAAAAAAAGAAATTCAAAATATTATATTACTTTCCACAAATCATTTTCATGAAGGACGCGAAAATATTCTTTCTTCAAATCTACCATTCAAAACTCCATACGGATTTTTAGAAAACATGAATTATAAAAAAAATAATAACGCATTAAATATAAAAATAAATAACACTGTAGTAAAAAATGACCATGGAATAACAGGAATTGTTGGATTTATTCAAAAATATTTCAGTGTGAATACTTCAGATTTTTCTCATGAAGTTAAAATTTTCCCAATTCTTATAAAAGATAAAACAAGCGTAGAAGAATCTAAAAATTTAGCACAAAATATAAACAATACTTTTAATAAAAAAAATACACTCGTTATCATTTCAATGGATATGTCTCATGACTTATTTCCACAAATAGCAGATTTTCATGACATAACTACTCTGCACGCTATTAAAGAGCTAGATCAGAAGAGTATTTCTCATGTAGATACAGATTCACGACCAGCACTCCATGTTTTATTCACACTTGCAAAACTCTGGAAACAAGAAAATTTCACCCTTACACATCACTCAAGCTCTGCAAAAATTTTAGAAAAAAAATATCAACCAGATACAACCAGCTATATTACTGGATTTTTCACAGCAGAGAAAAATATAAGTGATAAATATAAATATACAGAAAATAAAAATAAAAATTCAAGAAAAATAATAACTGGTTTATTTTTTGGAGACATGATGTTTGACCGATATATTCGACAACAATTAGATAAAAAAGGCTGGGAAAGTATTTTGGACTGGAGAATGAAAAGATTTATGACAGGAAGTGATTTTACCGTTGTAAATTTTGAAGGAGCTATGACCGAACACAAACCATACCCTGCACATGACAATATGATGGCATTTACATCGGACCCAAAATGGGCAAAAAACATGAGTGAATACGGAATAAATATTACAAGCTTGGCAAATAACCATTCATTAAATTTTGGAAAACAAGGATTTGCCGATACAAAGAAGTTTTTAGAAAAATATAATATTGCAACCTTTGGAACGCCATATAACGATGAAACAGTTGGAAACCTCACAACTCTTCACGAGGTAAGAGGTGTGAAAATTGCATTTGTCGGATATCATGAATTATTTAATGGTGATACTTCTCCAATTATAAAAGAAATTCAAAAAATAAAATCTGAAAAATTAGCAAATTTTATTGTGATTTATGCACATTGGGGAGACGAATACATTCAAAAAATTCACCCTCGACCACAAAAAAAAGCACATGCATTTATTGATGCTGGTGCTGATATTGTAATCGGTCATCATCCGCATGTTGTACAACCAATGGAAATATATAATGATAAATATATATTTTACTCACTTGGAAATTTTGTATTCGACCAAGTATTAGGACAATCTGTTCGAACACGATTAGGACTTGGTTTAGAATTTATCTGTGAAAAGAACTGTGAAACCAAAAAAATAAACTACACACTTTTCCCGCTTATTGCAGATAAAAACAAAACATATAATTTTAAAGTAGAACTTATGGACAAAAAAAACCAAGAAATATTTATTTCTTGGTTTAAACGAATTTCAAAAATGAGAAAAAATCAGGCTAAATAATATAGAAAAAGCTTACAAAATAATTTCTATATTTTTTCCAACAGCATTTATAAGTTTTGTTGATAAAGTAATTACATCATCATCGGTTACTCGTGTTGTATCTGGTTTCCATCGCGTTCCAATATTTAAAACTGCTAAATCTTCATCTGGAAAATAATTTGAACTTGGCCAAACCGATAACTCTCCTGGTTCTACAGTAGTAAGAGATGAACATGCTACTAATTCTGTAGTACAGATTTCTGGAATAGTACATTTCCCAGACTCTAAAATAGCATTTAATGTTGATTTTGTTACAACCAATCGTCCATTTTTATACTCATCGCTAGGTGCAACAATCGCTTTATTATTTGTTGGATATCGGTCAAAAATATCATCAATACTAATTTCTTCAAGAGTTGAATGGTCTTCAAGCTCTCCCATCGCAAGTAAAATATGCACCAACGGCAAATGTTCTGCCGATCGGAATTGAGAACCTTTTGATGTATCTGCTA